>JAQGJF010000275.1 GCA_028290765.1 Tardiphaga sp. | reverse complement strand
CGCCGCCGGTGCGTTGCCGCCGGTAGTGGCGTGGGCCGCGGCGACAGGCTCGCTGTCGGTCGAGCCGATTTTGCTGTTCCTGATCATTTTCTTCTGGACCCCGCCGCATTTCTGGGCGCTGGCGCTGTTCCGCAACGACGATTACACCCGCGCCGGCGTGCCGATGCTGCCGGTGGTGGCCGGTCCCGACGCCACGCGGCTGCAGATCCTGCTTTATACCATCGTGCTGGTCGCCGTCGCGGTTGCACCCTGGCCGCTGGGCTATTTCGACGCGGTCTATGGCGTCGCTTCGCTGATCCTGGGCGCCGGCATGCTCGGCCTCGCCGTCAATGTCTATCGCCGCCGCACCGGCAGCGCGGCGCTGCGCGCGACGCGAAAGCTGTTCGCATTCTCGATCCTTTATCTGTTCGCGTTGTTTGCCATTCTGCTGCTCGAGGTGGTCGTCCGGGCCACCCTGCCGTTGATCTGGTAGAGGGGCGCATGGTCCGATGGACAACAAGCCAAAACCTGACGGCATCGTCCTCACCGAGGCGCAAAAGAAGCGCCGGCGTGAGCGGTCGATCGCCATCGCGCTGGCGCTCGGCGTGCTGGTCGTGCTGTTTTTCGCGGTCACCATGGTCAAGGGGCCGGCCGTGCTGACCCGGCCGATGTGATGCATGATGGAGAGAGAACCGCCTGAGGTGACGCAGCCGTCAAACCAGAACCGCGATGCACCGCGTCCGCGACGCGGCCTTAAGCGCGACACCACCGTGGCGGCGCTGTGCGGGCTGCTGGTTGCCTTCATGGTTGGCGCGTCCTACGCCGCCGTGCCGTTCTACAATTGGTTCTGCCGCGCCACCGGCTTCAACGGTACTACCCAGGTCGCAACCTCCGCGCCGGATTCCGCGCCATTGGCGCGGAAGATCGCGGTGCGGTTCGATTCCAACGTGGCCGGTGGGCTGCCGTGGAAATTCGAGCCGGAGCAGACCGAGATCGAGGTCAAGATCGGTGAAGTGGTGACGGTGTTCTATACGGTGACCAATCAATCGGCGCGAACCACCACCGGGCAGGCCGCTTACAATGTGGCGCCGCTGACGGTGGGGTCGTATTTCCAGAAGATCAATTGCTTCTGTTTCACCGAGCAGACCATGGCGCCCGGCGAAAAGCGCGAAATGCCGGTGGTGTTCTACGTCGATCCGGCGCTGGTCGCCGATCACGAGAACGACGGCCTCAACACCATCACGCTGTCCTATACGTTCTATCCGGTGAAGGAGCCCGCGCCGAGGCCACTGGCCTCGAGCGAGCCGGATAAGCGCAAGGGAAGCCTCTAAACACGACCCCGGTACACGACGCTGATATTGATTTTTTGAGACGAATACGTGCTGGATCACCGGCACAGCTTACGGAGAGACCGCAATGGCTACGGCGCAAGTCAAGCACCACGACTACCACCTCGTCGATCCGAGCCCGTGGCCGGTCGTCGGCTCGATTTCGGCCTTCATCATGGCGGTCGGTGCGATCACCTGGATGCACCACATGACCGCCGCGGCGCCGATCATTTTCGGCGTCGGCACCATCGGCGTGCTCTACACCATGGCGAGCTGGTGGGCGGATGTGATCCGCGAGGCCCAGTACAAGGGCGATCACACCCGCGTGGTCCAGATCAGCCACCGCTACGGCATGATCCTGTTCATCGCCTCCGAAGTGATGTTCTTCGTCGCCTGGTTCTGGGCGTTCTTCAATTCGTCGCTGTTCCCGGCTGACCCGGTTCACGCGACGCGTGAGGCCTTGTTCGGCGGCGTGTGGCCGCCCAAGGGCATCGAAGTGTTCGATCCCTGGCATCTGCCGCTGTTGAACACGCTGATCCTCCTGACCTCCGGCACCACCGTGACCTGGGCGCATCACGCGCTCCTGGAAAACGACCGCAAGGGCCTGAAATACGGCCTGATCCTGACCGTCCTGCTCGGCGCCTGCTTCACCTGCGTGCAGGCCTATGAATACGGCCACGCCGCATTCAGCTTCGCCGGCAACATCTACGGCGCCACCTTCTTCATGGCGACCGGGTTCCACGGCTTCCACGTGCTGGTCGGCACCATCTTCCTGATCGTCTGCCTGTTTCGCGCCTATGCCGGACACTTCACGCCCACCCAGCACCTCGGCTTCGAATTCGCCGCCTGGTACTGGCATTTCGTCGACGTGGTCTGGCTGTTCCTGTTCATTTGCATCTACGTCTGGGGCCACGGCGCCGAAACCATGGCGCACGGCGCGCATTGATACCCGGATAATGTGCTACGAGAGGGCGGCCGCAGGGCCGCCCTTTTTGTTTCTGGAATATGCATGACCGAACCCACCGTCACCGTCGCTCAGAGTGTGCTGCGCGGCATCGCCTGCAAATGTCCGCGCTGCGGCAAGGGCAAACTCTATACGGGCTTTCTGGACTTGCGGCCGGCCTGCGAGCATTGCGGCCTGGACTACGCCTTCATCGATGCCGGCGATGGCCCCGCGATTTTCATCATCATGATCGCCGGCGCCATCGTCGTCGGCGCTGCGCTGATCGTCGAGGTGAAATACCAGCCGCCGTTCTGGCTGCACGCCGCCCTCTGGCTGCCGCTGATTCTCGCCACCACGCTGTTGCCGCTGCGTTCGATGAAGGCGCTGCTGATCGCGCTGCAATATCATCACAAGGCGGCGGATGGCCGGCTGATCGATCGCGAGCCGAAATGATGGCCG
>JAQGJF010001059.1 GCA_028290765.1 Tardiphaga sp. | reverse complement strand
GGCATCCTTTTCCCTACCCGCGAGTTCGAGGATCATGCCGGAGTGCAAATCCTTGAAGAGGGGGTACCATTCCGGGCCGGTCAGCTTGTCGATGCCGGCGACTGCCGCTTTGGTATCGCCGGCGCCGTAATTGGCCCAGCCCGACAGCAGCGTTGCGACCAGGTCGGTGATCGGGCCGCGCACCGAGAGATTGATGTTCTGCTGGGCGATGGCGTATTTCTTCAGCTTGAGGTCGCGCACGCCCACCACCAGCCGCGCGACGCGGTTGGCCTTGTCGATGGTCAGGATGCGGTCGGCGAGCTTGACGGCTTCGTCGATGTCGCCATCGGCGAGCGACGAAATGAACGCGCGGTCGAGCAACTCGTTGTTCTTCGAATCGGTCCGCAGCGCCGAGCGATAGAACGCCGCGGCCGAACTCGCATCCCTTTCCACGCTGGCGTGGCGGGCGGCAAGGTAGCTGCCCGCGGTCGTCAAACCTTTCAGGTCGCGACTGGAGGGAAACTGCGCCGAGTTGTCGGCCTGATGATCGGGGGTCTGCGCCAGAAGCTGCCCGGACATGGCCAGCGACGCGACCGCGACGGCGGCCATCATCGAGCGATTGAAACGAGTTGGAAACATCACGGTTCGCCTAGCTCCAGGATTTATGGACTTCTCGGATGCGCAACTGAACCGGCGGCATCAAGCCGGCTGACAATGCCGCGTTTGCCGTTCAACCGCAAGGATGGGGCGGCGATTTGACCGGCACCCAAAAAAGCGCGTCAGCAGAAATAGCCGCCCGTTTTCATGCCGGTAGCCTGACAACGCTCGCAGTGTGGCGGTATCGTGGCCGGACACTTCGCGCTGGAAAATGTCCCACTCACGCAAACGTGGTCACATCGCCTCGTAATTAGGTCCGCCGCCGCCCTCCGGCGGAACCCAGGTGATGTTGCCGTTGGGGTCCTTGACGTCGCAGGTTTTGCAATGGACGCAGTTCTGCGCATTGATCTGGAAGCGTGGGCCGCTGCTCTCCTCGACCCACTCATAGACGCCGGCAGGACAATAGCGGTTGGAGGGACCGGCATAGACATCGTGTTCCGAGCTCTTTTGCAGGCCCATATCCGCGACCTTGAGATGAACCGGCTGGTCTTCCTCGTGATTGGTGTTGGAGAGGAAAACCGAGGACAGTTTATCGAAGGTCAGCTTGCCGTCCGGCTTCGGCGCCGCGATCGGCTGATGCGCCTTGGCGGGATCGAGCGTCTTGCGGTCCGGCTTGGCATGCGACAGCGTCCCGAACAGCGAGAAGCCAAGCGTATTGCACCACATGTCGAACCCGCCCAGCGCCACGCCGACGATGGTGCCGAACCTCGACCATAGCGGCTTGACGTTGCGGACCCGGTGCAGGTCCCGGCCCACGGCCGAGCCGCGCCAGGCGTTCTCGTAATCGACCAGTTCGTCGCCGGCACGACCGGCACCGAGCGCCGCGGCGACATGTTCGGCCGCCAGCATGCCGCTGCCCATGGCGTTATGCACGCCCTTGATGCGCGGCACGTTGACGAAGCCCGCGGCGCAGCCGATCAGCGCTCCGCCGGCAAAACAGAGCCGCGGCACCGACTGGTAACCGCCCTCGGTGATGGCGCGCGCGCCGTAAGCGAGCCGCTTGCCGCCTTCGAACAGGGTGCGGATCGCGGGATGGGTCTTGAAGCGCTGGAATTCATCGAAGGGCGACAAATACGGGTCGTCGTAATTGAGATGCACGACAAAGCCGACCGCGACCAGATTATCGTCATAGTGATACAGGAACGAGCCGCCGCCGGTGGAATTGTTGAGCGGCCAGCCGAACGAATGCTGGATCAGCCCCTTGCTGTGCTTGGCGGGATCGATCTGCCAGACTTCCTTGAGACCGATGCCGAATTTCGGCGGCTCGCTGTTCCTGTCGAGCGCGAATTTGGCGACCAGCTGCTTGGTCAGGCTGCCGCGCGCGCCCACGGCGAACAGCGTGTATTTGCCGAGCAGTTCCATGCCGCGGGTGAACGACGCCTTGTGCGAACCGTCCCTGGCCACGCCCATGTCGCCGGTGGCGATGCCGCGCACCGCGCCGTTGTCGTCATAGAGCACCTCGGCCGCGGCAAAGCCGGGATAGATTTCTACGCCCAGCGCTTCAGCCTTCGGCGCCAGCCAGCGGCAGACATTGCCCAATGAGCCGATGTAGCAATGATGATTGTTCATCAGCGGCGGCATGAAGATATTCGGCAGCCGGATCGCGCCACCGGCGCTCATCCAGTAGAACCGGTCGTCCTTCACCGCGGTCTTCAGCGGACAATCGGCGTCATCCCGCCAGTCCGGCAGCAGGGCGTCGAGCGACACCGGATCGATCACCGCGCCCGATAGAATGTGGGCGCCGACTTCGGATCCCTTCTCGACCACGACCACCGTGAGATCGGCATTGAGCTGTTTCAGCCGGATCGCGGCGGCCAGCCCCGACGGCCCGGCGCCAACGATGACGACGTCGAATTCCATGGACTCGCGGGGCGGCAGCGCTTCGGTGCTCATGATCTCATCTCAGGAAGGCGGGTTGAGAACGCTTCTAAGCGCTGTTGTTTCCGATTTTTCGGGGAAGAACAACCACCGAAATGCACGTTGAAGCATTTCGCTGCGACGCCATCTGTTCTAGACAGATGCGATGGCTTGCAGGTCCCACCATGACTCCTGATCGCGCTCCCAATTTGCGGGAATTGCTGACCTTTTATCTCGAGGCCGGGGTCGACTGCGCGCTGATGGACGAGCCGGCCAACCGGTTGGCCGACGACCAGGCCGTGGCGGTTCGCGATGTGGCGCAGCCGTCTGCCAGGGCCGCGCCGGCTCTGTTGGCACCACGCGAGCAGACCGCGATGCCGGCCCCACGCGGCGATGTGACGCCGGCACCGGAAGTGGCGATCCAGTCCGCCAGGGAAGCCGCGCGAACCGCCCCCTCGCTGGAGGTGCTGCGCACGCTGCTGGAAAATTTCGACGGCTGCGCGCTGAAATCCACCGCGACGCGGCTGGTGTTCGCCGACGGCAATCCGCAGGCACGCATCATGTTCGTCGGCGAGGCGCCGGGCCGCGAGGAAGACATCGAAGGCCTGCCGTTTGTCGGACGTTCCGGCAAATTGCTGGACCGGATGATCTCGGCGATCGGGCTCAACCGGACCACCGCCTATATTTCGAACGTCATTCCCTGGCGGCCGCCCGGCAACCGCACGCCGACCCCGCAGGAGACCCAGGTCTGCCTGCCGTTCATTCAGCGCCAGATCGAACTGGTGAATCCGGACGTGCTGGTCACCCTCGGCAATCCCTCGACCCAGACATTGCTGCAGACCCGCGATGGCATCATGAGAACCCGCGGCCGCTGGGTCAGTTACGATACCGGCAGTCGCAAGATCCGCGCGCTGGCCACGTTTCATCCGGCCTATCTGCTGCGTTCG
>JAQGJF010000241.1 GCA_028290765.1 Tardiphaga sp. | reverse complement strand
AGAAGGCCGCGATCACGAAGGCGGCGATGACATAATACCGCGTCAGCGGATTGATGAAATCGAGCTTGAAGCCGAGGATGTCGATGGCGCGGACATTGATGCCGCGCAACCCGTTCTCGCCGCCAGTCCATCCGACCGCCTGGTAGAACAGATAATAGACGCATTGCGACAGCGCCATCGTGACCATGGCGAAGTAGATGCCGCGGGTGCGGATCGCCAGCACGCCGATCACCGCCGCCATCAGCAGCCCGCCGAGCACGCCGAGCGCGATCGCGGCATACCAGGGCAGGCCCAGATGCACGATCGCGATGCCGCACAAATAGGCCCCGGTTCCGAACAGCGCGGCGTGCCCGAACGACAACAGCCCGAGATAGCCGTAGACGAGATTGAAGCCGAGCGCGAACAGGCCGTAGATCAGGATGTTCACGGCCAAGGCGGTGAACGGCATCACCAGCGGAAACACCAGGACGAACAGGCTGGCGAGTGCCGCCCGGTGCCGGGTCGCGAACTCGAACCAGCCGAGCGACACCGGCTGGGATTGCGGAAGAGACTGGGACAGATCGTTCATGCTCAACTCATCAATCCGGCGCGGCCGAAGAATCCCTGCGGCCGGATGATCAACACGATCGCCATCAGCGCGAAGATCGAAACCTTGGCCATCTCCGGCGCGAACAGCGACGTCATGCTGACCACGACGCCAACCAGCAGACCGGCGAGCACCGCGCCACCGATCGATCCCATGCCGCCGACCACGGTGACGACAAAGGCCTCAGCCAGAATCGTCCCACCCATCTCCGGAATGACGCCCTGCAGGGGTGCGGCGAGCAGCCCGGCAAAGCCGGCGATCGCCGTGCCGATCCCGAACACCACCAGCCAGACCTGGGCGACGTTGACGCCGAGCACGCGCACGATCAGCGGGTCGCGCGCGCCGGCGCGGATGATCAGGCCAAAGCTGGTCTTTTCCAGAAACAGCCACAGCGCCAGCAGCACGGCGGCGGCGGCGCCGATCACGAACAGGCGGTACAGCGGGAAATAACCGACGCCGATATTGACGGCACCCTGCAAAATTTCCGGCGTATCGAACGGATAGCCGCTCTTGCCGAACGCGATGCGAATGAGTTCGACTATCACATAGCTCAAGCCGAAGGTCAGCAGCAGCGGATAATCGATGCCGCGGCCGTAGAGCGGCCGGATCAGGACTCGCTCGACGGCGAGACCGAACAGGCCGACGGCGAGCGGAACCAGGATCAGGCAGACCCAGAAATTTCCGCCGAGCGACAGGATGTAAAGTCCGACATAGGCGCCGACCATATAGAACGCGCCATGGGCGAAGTTGACCACCGTCAGCATGCCGAAGATCAGCGACAGGCCGATCGCGAACAGCACATAGATGGCGCCGAGCGCCAGCCCGGCGAACAATTGCAGCGCGATGAGATCGAAGCTCAGACCGGCCATGCGGTTCTCCAGGGATGACACGCGCCCAGAAGGGGTACGCGTCGTTGTGTTTCGTTCTTCCCTCTCCCCTTGTGGGAGAGGGTGCCTGAGCGCAGCGAAGGCGGGTGAGGGGGCGCGGCCTCACGTTGTGGGGCTCCCCCTCACCCGGCACGGACTTCGTCCGCGCCACCCTCTCCCACAAGGGGAGAGGGAAGAAGCCCATCACGCCTTGTGGCCCAGCGCAGCGCAGGTGCGCAGGTTGGCCTCGTTGGGCTCTTCGGTGCTGATGACGTTGAAGACGTCGGCTTCATTCTTGGGATCGGTCGGCTTGGATTCGATGATCAGCACCGACTGCACCGACTGGTGATCGCATTTGCGATAATATTGCGGTCCCTTGTAGTAGTCGTATTTCAGCGCTTCGACCGCGGCGATCACCTTGTCGGCTTCGACGCTGCCGGCGGCCTTGGCGCCCATCAGCAGGGTTTTCACGCCGGAATAGCCCAGGGCGCCGTAGTCGGACGGAACCTTGCCGCCATGCAGCTTGCGGAAGCGGTCGTTGAACGCTTTCGCCGACGCGATCTTGTCCTCGATGCCCCAGTAATACGAGGTGCCGCCGGCGACGCCTTCGAACGCCTGGGCGCCGGCCGCGACGCGGCCGGTGAACAGCAGAATCGGCGCGATGATCTTCATCGACTTCTTCAGGCCGAAGTCGGTGGCCTGCTTGAGCGCGATCTGCTGGTCGCGGCCGAAATTGTTGATGCAGAGGATGTCGGGCTTGAGCGCCTGGATCCGCGGCAGCAGGGTCGAGAAGTCGGTGGTGCCGACCGGATGGCGGACGTCGACCAGGGTTTCGACGTTGAACGCCTTGCCGGCCTCCTGGAAGCCGCGGACCATCTCATGGCCATAGGCATAGTCGGCGGTGAGGAAGGCGACCTTCTTGCCAAATTTGGCGAAGGCGTAGCGGCCGACCGCGCCGGCGGTCAGATGAGGCGCCAGCGCCTCGTGGAAGGTGTATTTGCTGAAATCGGAGGCTTCGTTGATGGTGTCGGACTGGCTGATCGAATTGAAGATGACGCCGCGTTCCTTGGTGACGTTGTTGATCGCCAGCTGCACGGCGGCGGACAGGCTGCCGACCACGAAGGAGACCTTTTCCTTTTCGATCAGTTCCAGTGTCCGGGTCGCGGCTTCGCCGGGATTGAGCTTGTCGTCGCGCACAAGCAATTCCGCCTTGCGGCCGCCCAGCCCGCCGCCTTCGTTGAACTCGGCAATGGCGACTTCCGCGGCGCGAACCTGATCCTGCGCTTCGGCGCCGTACGGCCCGGTCAGCGGAACCGGAAAGCCGATCTTGATGGTGGCTTCCTGCGCCTGCAGCAGGTTGATGCGAAACGGCGAGGCGGCAAGCGCCGCGCCCGCGCTGACCGTCGCCAGCAGGCGACGGCGGGAGATCGATCCGGATTTGGTATTCTTCGTGTTCATTACATCCTCCATTGGATCCAAAGTTTTGTTTTCTTAGATAACTTGTTCAAATGCGCCCCAGGGCTGTCAGAATGACCTGCGGCGTTAGTGGAATTTCGGTGATCGTCACTCCGAACGGTTGCAACGCATCATTGACCGCATTGGACACAACCGCCGCGGCCCCGGCGGTGCCGGCTTCTCCCGCGCCCTTTGCGCCAAGCTCCGATTCGAAGGTGGGCGACACCACGTGGCCGATATCGATATCAGGCATTTCCCCCGACATGGGGACCAGGTAGTCGGCCATGTTGGCGTTGGTCAATTGACCGCGCTCATCATAGATACATTTTTCGAATAAAGCTGCGCCCAGCCCCTGCACCACGCCGCCCCGGATCTGTTCATCGACCAGTTGCGGATTGATGATGGTGCCGCAGTCCTCGACCACCCAGTGCTTGAGCAGCTTGATGAAGCCGGTGTCGATATCGACCTCCAGCCAGGACGCCTGGATGCCGTTGGTAAAGGCGAACGGATATTCCCGCGGCACGAAATGCCGCGTCGCCATCAATTCGGGCTGAACGCCGGGCGGCAGCGTGTCCGGCCGGAAATAAACGATCCGCGCCAACTCGTTCAGGGCGATGCGCGAAGCGCCGTCATCAACGTTGACCACCGCATTGTCGACGATATCGAGCGCCGCCGGGGTCGACTGCAGGATGGCGGCGGCGACCTCCAGGATGTTCTTACGCAGGAGTTTGGCGGCCTGCAGCGCCGCCTCGCCGCCAATGCCCGCGCCGCGCGACGCCCAGGTGCCGCCGCCATAGGGCGTATTGTCGGTGTCGCCGAGAATGACGCGCACCCGCTCCATCGAAACGCCGAGCACGCTGCCGACGATCTGGGCGGTGAGCGATTCCGAACCCTGGCCCTGCTCGGTGATGCTGGTCTGGCAGATCACCGAACCCGTCGCGTCCAGCCGCACCGCGACGCCGTCCTGCGACGAGATCCGCGCGCCACCGACGCCGTAGAACGCAGCACTTGGGTTGGTGACTTCGATAAAGCTGGCAATGCCGATGCCGCGATGGATGTTCTTGAGACGCAGCGCCGCCTGTTCGGCGCGCAGGCCGTCATAATCCATCATCTCCATTAGTCTGTTCAACGAGGCGTGGTGCGACAGCAACTCGAACCGCAGGCCCGACGGCGACGCGCAGGGATAGCCATCGTCGGGAATGAGGTTACGGCGGCGGATTTCCACCGGGTCCATGCCGATCTTCATGGCGGCGAGATCGACCAGTCCTTCGGTCACCGAGCACGCCACCGGATGGCCGACGCCGCGGTACTGGCACATGACATTTTTATTCTGGAAGACGACGCGGGTCCGGGCACGGTAGTTTTTGGTCAGATAGGGGCCACCGATCAGGTTGACGATCTGGTTGGCCTCGATCGCGCTGGTGCGCGGATACATCGAATAGGGGCCGACGCCGGTGAGATCGTCGATCTCGAACGCGGTGATGGTCCCGTCGCGCTTGACGCCGATCCGGCCCTTGCAGCGATGATCGCGGGCGTGAATATCGGTGTTGAAACTTTCGAAGCGGTCGGCGACGAATTTGATCGGCCGGCGCAGCAATTTCGACAGCGCGTAGGTGGCCATCTCGTCGGCGTAGATATGCACCTTGATGCCGAAGGAGCCGCCGACGTCCTTGCAGACGACGCGAACCTGCGATTCCGCGAGCCCGAGATGCAGCGCCGCGATGTTCTGCACCATATGGGGCGCCTGGGTGCCCTGGTAGATCGTCAGCCTGGTTTCTGCGGCGTTCCAGTCGGCCAACACCGAGCGCGGTTCCAGCGTGACGCCGGTGTGGCGGCCAAACACAAAATCCGCTTCGACGACTTCATCGGACTCCGCAAACGCCTGATCGACCGTGCCGGCGTCAAGATTCCGCTCGAACGCCAGATTGTCGCCGAGCGCCGGATGGATCACCGGCGTTTCCGGATCGAGCGCGGTTCGCATGTCGGTCACCGCGTCGAGTTCTTCATAATCGACTGCAATGGCTTCCGCGGCATCCTCCGCCGCGGCACGGCTGGTGGCCACGATGGCGGCGACAGCCTCGCCCTGCCAGCAGACATGGTCGATGGCGATGGCGTGTTGCGGCGCCGATTTGAGGCCCTTGAGATGCGACAACACGCCAACCCAGGGTGTGATAACGCTTGCCAGCTGTTGTCCCGTGACGATGGCGATGACACCCGGCAGGCGCTTTGCCGCCTCGACATCAATGCTGATGATCTTTGCATGCGCATGGGGCGAGCGCAGATACACCACATGCGCCATGCGCGGCAGAACCATATCGCTGACATAAGTCCCGCGACCCTGCATCAGCCGCTCGATATTGGGCCGCGGCACGGTCTTGCCGATATAGGAATTCGGCCGGTCCAGCACCGACAGCCCGTCCGGTTTGGCGGTGATCCCCGTCATGCCTGCCGCCCCGCACGCGCTCGCGCGGTGGTCTCGACCGCATCGACGATGGCCTGATAGCCGGTGCAGCGGCAGTAATTGCCGGAGAGATGTTCACGGATCTGGTCGCGATCCGGCTCAGCGCGCTGTTGCAGCAGATCCTGCGCCGCCATCAGCATGCCCGGCGTACAGAACCCGCATTGCAGCGCGTTGCGATCGCGAAACGCCGCCTGCAGATCGGCGATCTCGCCAGAGTCGGACAGTCCCTCGATGGTCACGACCGAGGCGTCCTGCGCCTGCACCGCCAGCACCAGGCAGGCGCGGACGATGTCGCCATTGACGCGCACCGTGCAGGCGCCGCAGACGCCCTGCTCGCAGCCGACATGGGTGCCGGTCAGTTGCAGATGCTCGCGCAAAAAGTCCGCCAGATTGAGCCGTGGCAAGACATGCGCCTCGACGCGCTCGCCGTTGACATCCAATGAAATGGCGACGGGAGCCGTCACGCGAAAACTCCGGCGGCGAGATCGGGGCGGCCCAGTAAAGTGCCGACGCAGCGCGCCAGCAGCACCCTGGCCAGATGCCGGCGCATCGCAACCGAAGCCTGGTGATCTTCCTGCGGCTCGAGTTCGGCGTTCAGCACGGCAGCCGCGTCGGCCAGCATGGCCGGGGTCAATTGCCTGCCGATCAATTTGCCGGCCGCCCCCGCCAGCACCGGGCGGTCTCCGACCGCAAAGAACGCCAGGCGAAGATCGGCGAAGGCGCCACGCTCGACGATCGCCTGAGCGGCGAGACCGACGATGGCGTAGTCGCCGTGCCGCCGGGCAAATTCGTGAAAGAAATGCGAGGCGTTTTTCGGCGCGACCGGCAGTTCGACGGCGACCAGCAGTTCTTCCGGCGACAGTGCGGTCTCGTAAATGCCGGTGAAGAAATCTTCGGCAGCGACACGCCGTTCGCCGGCCTGACCTTGAATGACGATGGTCGCGTTCAGCGCCAGCACGCAGGCCGGCAGTTCAGAGGCGGGGTCGGCATGCGCCAGGCTGCCGCCCAGCGTGCCTTTGTTGCGGATGGCGGGGTGCGCCACATGGGCGATCGCGTCCGCCAGCAGCGGCGCATGGGCGGCGATGTCGGACGATCCGGCCAGCTCGACGTGACGCGTCAGCGCGCCGATTCGCAGCGTATTGCCGGTCACGGCGATGCCGCGCAGCTCGGCAAGCTGGCCGATATCGACAATCAGTTCCGGCGAGATCAGCCGCAGATTCATCGCCGGCATCAGGCTTTGGCCGCCCGACAGCAGTTTTGCTCTGTCGCCGTGGGTGACGAGCAGATGCAGGGCGTCGGAAATGCTGGTGGCGCGTGCGTAGCTGAAAGCCGAGGCTTTCATGCGTGTGACCTCCCCCGGCTGTGCTTGGAACGAGCTTTGAAGCGATTAAACGGCGACGCCGGACAAAGGTCAAGCTTGTTTATCGATCGATTATTTCGTGCGTTGCGATAGCCGATCCGCGATATCGGCAGCAAATTCAGCGCGATCCAGGGGGCGCCGGCGGCGCCCGGTGGCGTTTTGGCGCAGCTTTCGAAGCTGGCTTGGCCTTGATACGCGAGCGGAAAACCACGCCGGCCTGTTCGGCCTCGGCTTTTAGAATGCCGGCGAACCGCGCGGCGACCGGTGACATCGCCCGGCGCGACGGCTCGATCAGGACGAATTCCGAATGGAACGGCGGATCGTCGAGCGGGCGAATGGTAAAGCGGTCGCCGTCCAGATCCGACATCATCATGACGAAGGGCAGCACCGCCACCCAATCGCTCGCCGCCACCAGTTGAAGCGTTCCCATCATGGCGTCGAGTTCAAGCCGCTGAACAACGCGGACGTCGTTGGTGCTGAAATAAGTCTCGATGGTGCGGCGTCGGGTGTTTTGCATCCCCGGCAGAATGATCTTGAGCGCGCCGAGGTCGCGCAGCCGCACCGGCTTGAGGTGTTCGGCCAGACGCCGCCGAGACGACACCAGCATTTCGCGATCGCGGATGATGAGCTGCTGCGACAGCCCGGTGGTACCCTCGAAGGCCGGCACCACGGCGAAATCGAGCTCGCCGTTGAGCACCATCTCGGTCAGCACGCCGGAATAGGCCTCGATGATGCTGATTTCAGCGCCGGGTGTGGAGTTCAGGAATTTGTCCAGCGCCGGCGCCAGCACCGAGCGCGTGAAGGTCGGCATCAACCCGACCCGCACCTTGCCCTGCAGCGCCTTGACGGCAACGCCCTGCTGCGCGGCGTCGAGGCGCTTCAGCACGTCGACGCATTCCGCATAATAAAGTCGCCCCGCCGCCGTCGGCTCGACCGTACGGCCGCTCCGCGCCAGCAGGCTGACGCCGAGCTCGGCCTCGAGCTGCTTGATATGTTGCGAGATTCCCGACTGGGTGGCGCCTTCGCGGGTCGCCGCGCCGGTAAAGGACGCCGCCTCATAGACCGCGACGAAGGACCGGATTTGGCGCAGCGAGACCATCTGACCCATCAAGAAATCTAATGTGAAACAGTATAAATAATCATTTTTCTACTTCAACTCAACCATTACTCTGCGGGCAAACAGCCAAACCGGCAGGAACGCGCCATGAATCTGGGTTTCTTCACGATGCCGATCCATCCGCTCGGCAAGGACTGGCGGCAGACCCTGAAGGAGGACCGCGAGGCCTTCCTGCTGGCCGACGAACTGGGCTTCACCGAGGCCTATGTCGGCGAGCACGTCACCGACAAGGCCGAGAACATCACCTCCTGCATCGCCTTCATCGCCTGGATCGCGGCGGCGACCAAAAAGATCAAACTCGGCACCGGCACCATCAACATGCCGAACAGCCATCCGGCTTCGGTGGCCGCCATCATGGCGATGCTCGATCACATGCTCGACGGACGGCTGATCTTCGGCATCAGCCCCGGCGGGTTGCTGTCGGACGCGGAATTGTTCGGCAAT
>JAQGJF010000221.1 GCA_028290765.1 Tardiphaga sp. | reverse complement strand
GCATCGCCAAGCCAATGGCCTTTCTCGGCCGAGATGGCGTTGGCGATGTCGGAGAAAGTGGCGGTGCCCTTGTCGGCGGCGACGACGAGATAGGGGTCATCGCCATCGTGCCGCACCGTGTCGTCGGGCGGCACGATCGTGTCGCCATCGAGATTATCGGTGAGTTCGAGCAGCGAGCGAATGAAGATGCGATAGGTTTCGGTGCCTTCTGCCATCCAGGCATCGCGATTGGAGGGCGGCGGCAGGCGTTTGGGCACAAAGCCGCCTTTGGCGCCGACCGGCACGATAACGGCATTCTTGACCTGCTGTGCCTTGACCAGGCCGAGGATCTCGGTGCGGAAATCCTGCGGCCGGTCGGACCAGCGCAGGCCGCCGCGCGCCACCTTGCCGAAGCGCAGATGAATGCCTTCGACGCGCGGCGAATAAACGAAAATCTCGTAAAGCGGCCGCGGCGCCGGCAGGCCCTCGATCTTGCGCGCCTCGAATTTGAAGGAGATCACCGGACGCGGATGCCCGTCCTGGCCGATCTGCCACAGATTGGTGCGGATGGTGGCCTGCACCAGATTGGTGAAGCGGCGCAGGATGCGGTCTTCGTCGAGCGAAGCGACGGATTTGAGCTGCTCCTCGATCTCGGCGAGAATGGCTGTCTCGCCTGCCGAGCGCTCGGCGCTGGTGGCGACGAGACGCGGGTCGAACCGGGCCTGGAACAGAGCGACAATGCTGTTGGTAATTGCGGCGTTCTTGCGCAACGTCTCCCACATATAGTCCTGGCTGAACGGCGCGCGGATCTGGCGCAGGTAGCGGGAGAGGGCCCGGATGGCCGAAATTTCGCGCCAGCCCAGCGCTGTCCGCAGAATGAGGCCGTTGTATCCGTCGGATTCGGCGCGATCGCCCACCACCGCCATGATCGAGGCTTCCAGACGATGGTTGAATTCCGTGCCGATAACGATCGGCTTGCCGTCGTTGGCCTCGATCGTCATATCGTGCAGCCAGACCGGCGCGGGTGTCGGCGTCGCACTGGGCGTGATCTGATAGGTGCGTTCGTTGACCACGCGCAGCCCGTGATTTTCGAGCACCGGCACCCGATAGGACAACGACAGGGGTGCGCCACGCGAGAAGACCTTGAGGCCGAAGCGCGTCGGATCGTCCTCACCCTCGACGCGGTAGACCGAAATCACCACCGGACGAGCCGGGGTGAGTTTTTCGATGGCGGCGATATCGGCAATCGCCTGCAAGGTGCCGAAGGCTTCCGTATAGCCGCCGGCGAAGGCCCGGGCATAACGGCTGGCGAGCATGCGGGCTCGCATCCCGTCAGTGGAGGTGGCGAGCGCGGCTTTCAGCTTGTCGCCCCAGGTCGCGGCGATGGCGCTGATCTCGGATTCCAGCTTGTCGCGCGCGATGACAGGCGTTTCGCCCTCATAGCGCCCGATGATGTAGTGAACTCGCGCGAGCGACCCTTCGGGAAAGGAGGCGTAGGAGGCTGACAGGCGCCCCTTATAGACGTGCGCCAGGAAGGCGCCGACGCGCGTTCGCACATCGGTGTCATATTTCTCGCGCGGAATGAAGATGAGGATGGAGACGAAGCGGTCGAATTTATCGGCCCGCGCCAGTGCCCGTACGCGGGGGCGCTCATAGAGCGTCAGGATTTCCATGGCGAAATTGTAGAGTGTCCCGGCATCGACCTGGAAGAGTTCGTCGCGCGGATATTCTTCGAGGATATGCTGCACGGCCTTGCCTGAGTGGCTATTCGGGTCGAAGCCGGCGCGCTCGAGCACCTGCGCCACCTTGTGGCGGACATAGGGGATCTGCCGCGCCGAACGGGTATAGGCGCCTGAGGTGAACAGGCCGACGAGGCGCAATTCGCCCTCTAGCCGGACGTCGGGAGTATAGAGTTTGATGCCGACATATTCCATGCGGACGCGGCGATGAACACGGCTGTTGACATTGGCCTTGGTGACGATGAGGACGGTCGGCTCACGCATGAATTCGCGGATTTCCGGCGTCATCACCACCATTTCCGTGCCGCGGCGCAGGATCTTCGCATCGGGATCGCGCAGGATGCCGAGCCCTTGGCCCGCGCTGATGTCGTCCGACGCATCGGCGTCGGACGAGAAGCGATATACGCGCAGGCCCAGGCAGGTGAAATTATCGGCGCACAGCCAGTGCAGGAACTGGTTGGCTTCGGCGACCTCGTCGATCGGCAGCGGCGGCGGATTGGAGTTGAAGGTCTTGATCGCCTGTTCGACACGGGCGCGCATGGCCCGCCAGTCGGTGACGCAGGCGCGCACGTCGTTGAGCGTCTTGGCAAGGCCCTCGATCAGCTTCTGGCGGTCGGCATCGGCGTCGAGACGGGCGATGTGGAAATGGATCAGGCTTTCGCGCTCGCCCTTTACCCCCTCTGTCAGCGTTTCGCCGCAGAAATGCAGGAGTTTGCCGTGCTCATCGCGCTCCACGGCGATGATCGGGTGGGCGACCAGCGTGACTTCGATGCCCTGCTCGGCGAGCTCCGCCATGGTCGAATCGAACAGGAAGGGCATGTTGTCGTTGAGAACTTCGAGCACGGAAATCTCGCGCCCATCCGGCATCATCGGATTGATAACGCGGATGTCGGCACTGCCCGCCGTGCGGAGCTGCACATGTTCCCAGGCCTGTTCCGCCAGAACGGCTAGAGACGCGGCATCGTAGTTGACGAGGTCCTCGATATTGGTGTGGTCGAACAGAAGCTCGGCAAAGGCCCGGGGCGTCTTGCCCGGCTGCATGCTTCCCGCCGCCTCGCGGATCAGGATCGCGCGAGCTTTGTCGTCATGCCACTCCATAACGCCCTCCGTTTGTTGCCGCGCCGCCTAACCGCAGACGCTACTGCCTGCCTGATTTTGGAGCGCAACTCTTGGAGCGCCATTTTTTTACCGAGATTGATAGCGTCTGCAAAACCCTCGGCGTCGAGCCTCGCTGGCTCTTCCTCGCTGGCTCTTGATGACAAAGCCATTCAATCCCAAGGATACACCTCCATCGGGAGGTTTCAACTGTTCTTGAAGGTTTTCGTGCCGCTCGCCTTCACCCGCCGTTTTAGCCGCGGCGAGACTTCGATACCGTGTTCGCAAACTTGCTCCAATTGCGGCCGGGCGGGCTCGTGGCCGGAGACCAGGTCGATCTGCGCTGCGTGGCCGTGGCCAGGAATGTTTGGTATTCTTCGAAATCGGAATGCCCTATTACCGCCTGCAAAGTCGTTAGTATGCCGCTTGGAAATTTTGGAGGGTGCGCCATGGGCGACACGGATAAAAACATAATCGAGAAGCTGGTCGATACGATCAACGACGTGGTTGAAACGGCCACGATCACGGCAGCGGACGCTCTGAATGATGCGATGGAGCCGGACCCGGTACCAGAAAGCGACAAAGCGAAAGAAATCAAAGAAGGCTGCGAAATAGATCGCCAAGGAGCAAATAATCAGATTGCGAAGAAATAGAAGACGAAAAATTGAAAGTCGCCGTCCGATCTCAAAATTCCCGCCGGCTGGGCCAGCTTCCCGGCCCGAAAATGCCTTGAGTCAGTAAACGCGGCAAATTCTTTTGAACGGCCTATGCTCACCCGCCGGCCTGCGTCGCAAAGCCGCAACGACCATCAATGGGCGAACGATTTCTGAACTCGCGCATTGAAGCTGTCAGGCGACCAAAGAAGTACCGGGGAGCGACGATCATGCTTCCGCTCGGCGTTCGCTTTGCAGCATTTTTTCTTGGTGTCTCCGCGATCGCGGCG
>JAQGJF010000208.1 GCA_028290765.1 Tardiphaga sp. | reverse complement strand
CATGAACGGAAAGATCGAGATCGACCCGATGATCACGCATGTCCTCAAGCTGGAGGAGATCAACAAGGGATTCGATCTGATGCACGAAGGCAAGTCGATCCGTTCGGTCGTCGTGTTCTAGCGTCCGACGAAATCGCTTGAGGTTCTAAATCGAAGTCGCGTTCTAAATCAGAAATGTCAACACAAGGAGGATTGACCCATGACTGTTCACATCCACCCGTCGGTCGACAATGGCGTCAAGAAGGGCTCTGGAAGTTTTGCCGGAGGCACCCTGGTCTGCAAATGCAAGGACAGGCCGGTCAAGGTCGCCATCACCGGCGACGTCGCCCATAACCATGCCTGCGGCTGCACCAAATGCTGGAAGCCCGATGGCGCAACCTTCTCGGTCGTCGCGGTGGTACCGCGCGACAATGTGAAGGTGCTGGAAAACGGCGACAAGCTCAAGGTCGTCGACGCTTCCGCGACCATTCAGCGGCATGCCTGCAGCGTTTGCGGCACCCACATGTACGGCCGCATCGAAAACAAGGGGCATCCGTTCTACGGCCTTGATTTCATCCATCCCGAGCTGTTCCAGGAGGGCGGGTCCGCGGCACCCGGTTTCGCGGCTTTCGTGTCGTCGGTGATCGAGTCGGGGGTCAACCCATCCGAAATGGACGGGATCCGGTCGCGGCTCAAGGAATTGGGTCTCGAACCCTATGATTGTCTGTCACCGGTGCTGATGGATGCCATCGCTGCTCACATAGCGAAATCGCAAGCCAAGGCAGCTTAAAAGCCGGCTTAAGCAGCTGCCGGACCCGGCAAAGCAGGCGGCGTCGGTATTGGCCGGCGCCGCCTGGGTTCGGCTGACTGCGTCCGGTCTGCCTGGATGTCAGCCAAGGCGATAGGCTGGACCAATACAATGTGTTAGCTGCTGTTCCGTAGCGCCGACGCTCGGCGATAATTTGTTGAACGGAACGTGGATCATGAACGCAACTGCGAAACGACCCTACCGGGGTGTTTTCCCCGTCGTCCCGACGATCTTCGACAACGAAGGCAAACTCGATCTGGATGGCCAGCGCCGCTGCCTTGATTTCATGATCGATGCCGGTTCCAACGGGCTCTGCATTCTGGCGAACTTCTCCGAGCAGTTCGTGCTCACCGACGCCGAGCGCGATGAGGTCATGCTGGCCGCGCTCGATCACGTCGCCGGACGCGTCCCGGTGATCGTTACCACCACGCATTTCGGCTCGCGGATTTGCGCCGAACGTTCGCGCCGGGCGCAGGACATGGGCGCGGCGATGGTGATGATCATGCCGCCCTATCACGGCGCGACTTTCCGGGTCGGCGAGCCGGCCATCTTTGAATTTTTCAAGACCGTCTCGGATGCCATTTCGATTCCGATCATGATCCAGGATGCGCCGGTGGCCGGCACGCCGCTCTCGGTGGCGTTGCTGGCGCGCATGGCGAAGGAGATCGCGAACATCCGTTATTTCAAGGTCGAGGTGCCGATGGCCGCCGCCAAGCTGCGGGATCTGATTGCGGTCGGTGGCGACGCCATCGAAGGGCCCTGGGATGGCGAAGAAGCCATCACGCTGATGGCCGATCTCGACGCCGGCGCGACCGGTGCGATGACCGGCGGAGGCTATCCCGATGGCATCAGGCAGATCATCGATCCCCACTTTGCCGGTCGTCGTGACGAAGCCATGGCCGCCTATGCGCGCTGGCTGCCCTTGATCAACTACGAGAACCGGCAATGCGGATTGCAGGCCTGCAAGGTGCTGATGAAGGAGGGCGGGGTGATTGGATCGGAAGCTGTTCGCCACCCGCTCAAGGAACTGCATCCGATGACGCGCGCGGGCCTTGTCGAAATCGCACGCGGGCTCGATCCGATGGTATTGCGTTGGGGGCGTTGACGTCGATAGTTCAGCCTATGATTGGCCGTGTCCGAGATATGCGTTCCAGGACACGGCAAGGATGTACAGTCGAAGGCAGATCCGCGGCTCAGCGACCGACGAGTTGCTGCAGATGTTCCGGGTACCGGGCCCCTTGCACCGCGATCCTAGAGACGGCGCTATCGATGTCGCGAAGGTCGTCGGTTGTCAGGTCGAGGACAGCCGCTCCGACGTTCTCTTCCAGGCGATGCAGCTTCGTGGTGCCGGGAATCGGAACGATCCACGGCTTCTGAGCCAGCAGCCAGGCGATCGCGATCTGAGCAGGCGTCGCGTGCTTCTGGGCGGCGATTTTGCCGAGCAGGTCGACCAGGCCCTGGTTCGCCTTTCGCGCCTCCGGCGTGAAGCGCGGCACGATATTGCGGAAGTCGGTTTTGTCGAACGTCGTATTCTCGCTGATCGCGCCTGTGAGAAAGCCCTTGCCCAGGGGGCTGAAGGGGACGAAGCCGATCCCGAGTTCCTCGAGCGTCGGCAGCACCTCATCCTCGGGTTCCCGCCACCACAGCGAGTATTCGCTCTGAACCGCCGTGACCGGCTGGACGGCATGCGCACGCCGGATTGTTGGCGCGCCTGCTTCAGAAAGTCCGAAGTGCTTGACCTTGCCTTCCAGGATGAGGTCCTTCACGGCTCCCGCCACGTCCTCGATCGGCACGTTCGGGTCGACGCGGTGCTGATAGAACAAGTCGATGGTGTCGGTCTTGAGCCGCTTGAGCGAGGCCTCGGCGACCTGCTTGATGTGCGCGGGCCGGCTGTCCAGGCCGCGCTGCTGGCCGGTTTTCGGATCGATATCGAAACCGAACTTGGTTGCGATCGCGACCTGCGCGCGGACGGGGGCCAGAGCTTCGCCCACCAGTTCCTCGTTGGTGAACGGGCCGTAGACTTCGGCGGTGTCGAAGAAGGTTACGCCGCGTTCGACGGCCGATCGGATCAGCGAAATCCCCGCCTGTTTATCGACGGCCGGACCGTAGCCGAAGCTCAGGCCCATGCATCCGAGTCCGATCGCAGAGACTTCGAGGTTGGTTTTTCCAAGTTTGCGCTTTTTCATATCTTTCTCCGTCTGGTTCAGATGTTCTTCTCGGCACTGAGTTGTGGGAGTTCGAGAGCCATGGTCGGTGATTCGCCCGCCGCGGGTTTGCGTGTTCGGACGATCAGCGCGAACATGAGAGCAAGCATTGCTATGGGGCGCGAAGCGGCTGCGCTCCGGGCAGCAACCGGCACGATCATGCGACCCGCGATCCGGCCTGGTATTGGTCGTCGCTGACCTTCTCCATCCAATCGACCGGGCTGCCGTTCAGCGCCTCCTGAATGGCAATGTGTGTCATGGCCGTCGTGCCCGTTGCCCCATGCCAATGCTTCTCGCTCGGTGAAAACCAGACGACGTCACCCGACCGGATCTCCTCGACCGGGCCGCCCCAACGCTGCGCCCAGCCGCAACCCGCGGTGACGACCAACGTCTGCCCCAGCGGATGGGTATGCCATGCAGTGCGCGCGCCCGGCTCGAACGTAACGCTGGCGCCAACGAGACGTGCCGGATCGGGCGCCTGGAACAGCGGATCGATCCGTACGGCCCCCGTGAAATATTCCGCCGGTCCCTTGCCGGACGGCTGCGAACCGCTTCGTTTGATCTCCATTGCTCGAATCCTTCGTGTTGTTGGCGAAGCCGTTGCCGACTCCAGTGCGGCGGCAGCTCGTGCTGCCAGTAAAGCGAATGCGCCGGTGGCGGCGAGCAGACGTCTGCGCGCAATCACGGTGTCCGGTGCATGCTTGCTTGCATCAGGTTTTCAGCATGACGGCGTAGTAGTGCATGCAGGATCACGGCTTGGCTCATCCCACCTCGGGCAGCCGGTCGAGGAGCTTGTCGAGCGTGATCGGATAGTCGCGCACACGGACACCGGTGGCGTTGTAGATCGCGTTCGCGACCGCCGCGCCGACGCCGCAGATGCCGAGTTCGCCAACGCCCTTGGCCTTCATCGGCGACGACATCGGATCGGTCTCGTCGAGGAAGATCACTTCCTGATGCGGAATATCGGCATGGGCCGGCACTTCGTAGCCGGCGAGATCATGGTTGACGAAGAAGCCGGCGCGCTTGTCGACCGCGAGTTCCTCCATCAGCGCCGCGCCGACCCCCATGGTCATCGCGCCGATCACCTGGCTGCGCGCCGACTTGGGATTGAGAATCCGGCCTGCGGCGCACACCGCCAGCATGCGCCGCACCCGCACCTCGGCCGTGGCGGCGTCGACGCCAACCTCGACGAAGTGCGCGCCGAAGGTCGATTGCTGGTACTTCTTGTCGAGGTCGCCGAATTCGATCGCGTCCTCGGCGACGATCCCGCTTTCGCCCGCGGCCTCGGCCAGCGCCACGCCGCGATTGCCCGATCGAACCTCGCCATCGGCAAAGACTGCGTCAGCGGAGTTAAACCCGAGCTTCTGCGCTACGGCCTCGCGCAGCTTGACGCACGCGGCATAGACGCCGGATGTCGAGCTGTTGGCGCCCCATTGTCCGCCCGATCCGGCCGAAACCGGAAAGGTCGAGTCACCCAGGCGCACAACCACATTGTCGAGCGGCAGGCCCATCATCTCGGCAGCGGTCTGGGCGATGATGGTGTAGGAACCGGTGCCGATGTCGGTCATGTCGGTCTCGACCGTCACGACGCCACGGCGATCAAGCCGGACCCGCGCCGCTGACTTCGCCACCTGATTGTTGCGGAACGCGGCGGCCGTGCCTATGCCGATCAGCCATCGTCCGTCGCGGATCTGGCCCGGTACGCTGCGCCTGCTCCAGCCGAAGCGCTCCGCGCCGATGCGCATGCACTCGATGAGAGGCCGGTGCGAGAACGCTCGTTCCGGCTTTTCGGGATCGACCTGTGTGTCATTGAGGATGCGGAACTCGATCGGGTCGAGGCCGAGCTTTTCCGCCATCTCGTCGACAGCGATCTCCAAGGCCATCATGCCGGGCGCCTCGCCTGGCGCGCGCATCGCGTTGCCTTCAGGCAGATCGAGCACCGCAAGCCGCGTCGCCGTCAAGCGGTTCGCGCCGGCATAGAGCAGGCGCACTGTCTTGACCGAAGCTTCCGGCTTGCCGCCGGGCAGATCGCCGGACCAGCCCTCATGGCCTATTGCCGTGATCTTGCCATCCTTCGTCGATCCGATGCGGATGCGCTGGATCGTTGCCGGCCGATGCACGGTGTTGTTGAACATCAAGGGCCGCGTCAGCGCCACCTTGACCGGCCGCCCGGCCGCACGTGCGCCAAGCGCCGCGAGCAATGCATCGGCGCGCACGAACAGCTTGCCGCCGAAACCGCCGCCGATGAACGGCGATATCAGGCGGACCTTGTCCTTGGGAAGGCCGAGCGTCTTGGCTAACTCACCGGCGCTCCAGTCGATCATCTGGTTTGAGGTCCACACGATAAGCCTGTCCCCGTCCCAGGCCGCCAGCGATGCGTGCGGCTCCATCATCGCATGCGCCTGATCGGGCGTGGTGTAGGTCGCGTCGAGCTGGACAGGCGCGGTGGCAAACGCTCCGGCGAAGTCGCCGACGGCGGTATCGGACGGGCCGCCGGTGATCCGCGCGGGCTTGGCGGAGTCCTTGGCCGCCGCAAGATCGAAAGCGCCCTCGGTCCGGACATAGTCGACGCGGACCAGTTGCGCGGCCGCGCGCGCCTGCTCGAAAGTCTCGGCGACGACGACCGCGATCGCCTGATGATAATGCTGGATCTCGGGGCCGCCGAGCAGCCTGGCCGTGTTGAGGTTACCCTTGACGAGCTTGCCGGCATTTTCCGCCGTGACGATGGCGAGCACGCCGGGCGCCGCCTTGGCATCGGTCAGGTCCATCCCGGCGATCCGGCCCTTGGCAATGGCCGCACCGACCACATAGCCATAGGCCGGATTCGCGATGATATCGTGCCGCTCATAGGCGTAGGATGCCGTGCCCGTGGTCTTGAACCGGCCATCGATCCGGTCCGCGGGCTTGCCGATGATTTTCAGCTGGTCGATCGGATTGGTCGTGGCGGGGGTGTCGAATTTCATGATTCATGCCCTTGCATCGGTCAGCACTGCGCCGAGCGTCCGTCGTACCAGCGACAGCTTGAATGCGTTTTCGTCGGTCGGTTTGGCGTCGGCGAGCAACCGCGCTGTAACGGCTCTCGCGCCGCGCGGCAGCTCGGCCTCGGCGGCTTCGATCCGCCAGGGCTTATGGGCGACGCCGCCGAGCGCCACGCGCCCGGTGCCGTCGCGCTGGATGATCGCGCCGACCGAGACCAGCGCGAAGGCATAGGAAGCGCGGTCGCGCACCTTGCGATAGATGTGCTTGCCGCCGATCGGTTGGGGTAGCGTCACCGCCGTGATCAACTCGCCGGGCGCCAGCGTGGTCTCGATGTGTGGCGTGTCGCCCGGCAGCCGATGGAATTCAGCGATTGGGATGCTTCGGACCGAACCGTCCGGCCGAATTGTTTCCACGTTCGCGTCAAGCGCGCGCGTGGCCACCGCCATGTCGCTCGGATGGGTCGCGATGCAGTCCTCGCTCGCACCGACGACCGCATGCTGACGGCTGAAACCACCGACAGCCGCGCAGCCGCTGCCGGGTTGGCGTTTGTTGCACGGCTGGTTGGTGTCGTAGAAATAGGGGCAGCGGGTGCGCTGGAGCAGATTGCCCGCGGTCGTCGCTTTGTTGCGCAACTGGCCCGAAGCGCCGGCAAGCAGCGCGCGCGACAGCAGGCCGTAGTCGCGCCGCACCCGCGGATCGGCGGCGAGATCGGTGTTGCGCACCAGCGCGCCGATGCGCAGCCCGCCCTCCGGCGTGGCTTCGATCTTGTCGAGGCCGAGGCCATTGACGTCGACCAGGTGCGCCGGCGTCTCGATCTGCAGCTTCATCAGGTCGAGCAAATTGGTGCCGCCGGCGATGAATTTGGCGCCCTGGATCCGTGCTGCGGCCGCCGCAGCTTCCGCCGGTGAGTGCGCACGTTCATAGGTGAAGGGCTTCATGCCTGCCTCCCGGCGACTTCAGTGATCGCATCGACGATGTTGGAATAGGCGCCGCAACGGCATATGTTGCCGCTCATGCGCTCGCGGAGTTCAGCAGCGGTCGCTTGCGGTAACGCCTCCAAGTCCGCGCTGATATGGCTTGGAATGCCGGCCTTGATCTCGTCGAGCACCGCCACCGCGGAGCAGATCTGCCCGGGCGTGCAGTAGCCGCACTGGTATCCGTCATGCTTCACAAAGGCGGCCTGCATCGGGTGCAGGTCGTCGGGCGTGCCAAGCCCTTCGACCGTGGTGATGCTGTCGCCCTCGTGCATCACGGCCAGCGAAAGGCATGAATTGATCCGGCGTCCATCGACGATGACCGTGCACGCGCCGCATTGCCCGTGATCGCAGCCTTTTTTCGTCCCGGTCAGATGCAGGTGCTCGCGCAGCAGATCGAGCAGGGTGGTCCGCGTGTCGACCACCAGCTCGCTGGCCTTGCCATTGATATTCATCGCCACTTTCGACACCGCGGCAGGCGCGCGGGTGCTTTGGGCGGCGGCAGGCACCGTGGCGGCGAGGGGCGGGGATACCAGGGACGCGGCTCCGACGATCAACAGGTCACGTCGGGAGAATTCAAGATCGCCGGGACTTTGCATGTCGTTCTCCAGTTATTCGGTCCCCAACGCTCGGCTGCAGCGGGTGTTCCTGCCCTCCGACAGGAGTGATTTAGGGGGTCCAATGGCGCGTGATTAGGTGATAAAACCGGCATGAACCTATGAATAGGATTCATCAATGGCGCGCGAAAACATCAACGACCTCATCGTCTTCCTGGCCGTCGCGCGCGAGCGCAGTTTCACCAGGGCCGCCGCGAAGCTCGGGGTGTCGCAGTCTGCGCTCAGTCACACCATCCGCGGACTCGAGGAGAGGCTCGGGATGCGGCTGCTCACCCGCACCACGCGCAGCGTTGCGCCGACGGAGGCCGGAGAGCGCCTGGTCCGGACCGTGGGTCCGAAGTTCGAACAGATCGATACCGAACTGAGTGCGCTGACCGAGTTGCGCGACAAGCCCGCCGGCACCATCCGCATCACGACGGGCGAGCACGCGGCGCAGGCGATTCTCTGGCCTGCTTTGACGGCTCTGCTGCCGCGCTACCCCGACATCAAGGTGGAACTCATGATTGATTATGGTCTGACCGACATTGTCGCGGAGCGCTATGACGCCGGCGTTCGCCTTGGCGAGCAGGTGGCGAAGGACATGGTCGCCGTGCGCATCGGGCCGGATCTCTGCATGGCGGTTGTGGGTGCGCCGTCATATTTCGAACGACACCCGAAGCCAAGGAAGCCTCAGGATCTGACGGTTCACGACTGCATCAACATCCGCTTGCCGACCTATGGAGGAATCTACGCCTGGGAGTTCGAGAAACGCGGGCGCGAACTGAAGGTCCGAGTCGATGGGCAATTGGTGTTCAACAACCTCGCTTTGCGGCTGAACGCGGCGCTGGCAGGGCTGGGCCTTGCCTACCTTCCCGAAGACCAGGTGAGACTGTACGTCGCCGAGGGAAAACTCGTCCGGGTGC
>JAQGJF010000196.1 GCA_028290765.1 Tardiphaga sp. | reverse complement strand
TTAGCGGCCGGATCGGCTGCAGTTCGGCGACCACCGGATTGGGCTCGATCGACGTGGTGGCGGGGGTGGTGAAGTCACCCGGCACCCGCGTGACCTGCACGGGGACCGTCAGCGGCGCAAACTTGTTGAGCGTGAAACTCACGCTGAAACTGCCCTCGGCCGCGACCGGCAACGAGCACGGCGTTTTGCAACTCGGACCGAGGGAGGTGCGGGCTTCGGCGCCCTGAGGGACCGAATCCAGCTGCACGTTGACGGTCGGCGGCGCCGACTTGAAGGAATCCAGGGAAAACGAAGAAAACGAGCTACAGCCGGCCAAGCCGAGACCTGCTACGGCAATCACGATGACACGACGCATGGCCCATCCGTCACAATTATGCGGCTTACCGCCGCAGTCCCCGCCGCGACCATAAGAGCGTCAGAACACAGGCGCAACCGTGCGGACCGCCATCGTTAATTGATGGTTAACGCTCAAGCGTGTGGATTATGTATTTAGCAACAATGGGTTACTTGGCGCGAACGCTGCCCATCAGGTTTTCCACCACCGCCGGCAATTCCCGCATATGGCCGATCAGCCGGTCGGGTTTGAGTTCGGCGATCGGAACCTCGGTATAGCCGAATTCGACTCCGATTACCGGGATACCGGCGCGGCGGGCCACGCCGATATCCGGTCCGGCATCGCCGACCATGATGGCGGAGGCCAGCTGTCCGCCGGCGCGCGCGACGGTCTGTTGCAGGATCACCGGATCCGGCTTGGAAACGCCGAACGTGTCGGCGCCGCAAATCGCCGAAAACCGCGAACTCAACCCCAACTGGTCGAGCAGGAGCTTCGACAACCATTCCAGCTTGTTGGTGCAGACCGCAAAGCGATATCCGCGCGCGGACAGATCATCGAGCGCGGCTTCCAGCCCGTCGAACGGGCGCGAAGCGTCGGCGATATGGGCGGCATAATGATCGATGAAATCATGGGTCAGCCGGGTGACGTCGTCCGGCGCCATCGAGCGGCCTTCCAGCTCCAATCCCCGCTCGATCAGGCGGCGAGCGCCGGCGCCGATGGCGTTGCGCGCCGAATCGACTGGCACGGCCGGCAGGCCCTCGCGGCCCAGAACATAGTTGAGCGCATTGATGAGGTCCGGCGCGGTGTCGACCAGCGTGCCGTCGAGATCGAATACAACGATGCCAGTGGAAGTCATCGTGGATCGCTACCGGCCCTTGAGCCGTCATGCAAGTGGGGGCAGGCCAATTTGCCGAAAAGTCCGCTTTAGCCTGTTCCTTGCCCTCAATCGACGCTAGATATGCCCGCGCCATGGCGGTGACCGCCTGTTCGAAGCGCATTTTGGAGACGACGGTTTTCATGACGATGGACGAGTTGAAGAGGCAAGCCGCAGCCCAGGCGCTCGAACATGTGCGTGATGGCATGAAGCTCGGTCTCGGCACCGGCTCGACCGCGAAACATTTCGTCGAGCTTCTCGGCGAGCGGGTCCAGGGCGGGCTGCGCGTGGTCGGCGTGCCGACCTCGGAGGCGACGCGCGCCGATGCGCAGCGCTGCGGCATACCCCTGACCACACTCGACGATATCGACCGGCTCGACCTCACGGTCGACGGCGCGGATGAAATCGATCCCGCGCTCAATCTGATCAAGGGCGGCGGCGGCGCCTTGCTGCGCGAAAAAATCGTCGCCGCGGCGTCGGATCGCATGATTGTGATCGCGGACGAGTCGAAATGGGTCACGGCGCTCGGCCGCTTTCCGTTACCGGTCGAGGTCATTCCGTTCGGCCTCGCGGCGACGCGGCGGGCGGTGGCGCAGGCGTTCGCGGAATGTGGCGCGTCGGGGCAAATGGTGGTCCGAAAGGCCAAGGATGGCCACGTTTTTGTCACCGATGGTGGCCACTGGATCATCGATGCCCATCTCGGGCTGATACAAGATGCTCCCCGCCTGGCCAGTTTGTTGACCTCGATCCCGGGCGTCGTCGAGCACGGGTTGTTCATCGGTCTTGCCAGCACGGCGATGCTTGCCGGCGCGCAGGGAATTCGCGTTTTTGAACGGCCGTAGCGCCGCAATCGAGGAGAAATAGCATGAAATACGTTTCCGCCGTCATGTTTGCTGCCGGGCTTGGCCTCGGTCTGGTGGCCTCGGGTCTTCCGGCGCTGGCGCAGCAGCCGCCTGCCGCCCAGGCGCCGGTCAAGCCGGCGACGCCGGCAGCCATCGCCGCGGCAAAAGAAATCCTGACGATGAAGAACGTCAGCACGATGTACACCAACGCCGTGCCCAACGTCATTCAGAGAACCAAGGATTCGATTCTTCAGAACAATCTGAACTACCAGAAGGATCTCAACGAGGTCGCGGTGACGATCGCGCAGCTCGATGCCGGCCGCGAGAAGGAAATCTTCGAGATGATGGCGAAGATTTACGCCAGCGACTTCACCGAACAGGAATTGAAGGATCTCGTCACCTTCTACAAATCCCCGCTTGGCCAGAAGCTCCTGGTGCAGGAGCCCAAATCGATTTCTGCGAGCCTCGGCTTCATGCAGCAGTGGGCGCAGATTTTCTCCGAAGAGGTCAACGGTCAGTTCCGTGCGGAAATGCGCAAGCGCGGCAAGGAAATCTGATCGGGTAATCGATAGATGGGTCTGACGACCAG
>JAQGJF010000190.1 GCA_028290765.1 Tardiphaga sp. | reverse complement strand
GACATCGGCGATGAGCTGCTTCGGTTGATCTTCACCGCCTGCCATCCGCTGCTGTCGCGCGAGGCGCGCGCGGCGCTGGCGTTGCGCATGATCTGCGGCCTGACCACCGAGGAAATCGCGCGGGCGTTTCTGGTGGCGGACGCCACCATCGCCCAGCGCATCGTGCGCGCCAAACGAACCCTTTCGGAATCCGGGCTGGCCTACGAGACGCCGCGCGGCGAAGAACTCTCGCAACGGCTTTCGTCGGTGCTGGAGGTCGTCTACCTCATTTTCAACGAGGGCTACACCGCGGCGCGCGGCCAGGACTGGCTGCGCCCCCAGCTCTGCTTTGAGGCGCTTCGCATCGGCCGTGTGCTGACCGCGATCGCGCCACACGAGCCCGAAACCCATGGGCTGCTGGCCCTGATGGAGCTGAACGCCTCGCGTAGCGCGGCGCGCACCGACGCCGCCGGGGAGCCGATCCTGTTGCCGGATCAGAATCGCGCCCGCTGGGACCAACTTCAGATCCGGCGCGGGATGCAGGCGCTGGCGCGGGCGCGCGAATTGGATGGAGCGCGTGGCTTTTATGCCTTGCAGGCCGCGATCGTCGCCTGCCATGCGGAGGCGCAGACCGCCGAGGATACCGACTGGCCACGTATCGTCGGATTCTATTCGGAGCTTTTGACCCTCGTGCCCTCGCCCGTCATCGCGCTCAACCGCGCGGTGGCCGTCGGCATGGCCGAAGGCGCGGAAGCGGGACTGAAGATCGTCGACCAACTGATCGGCGAGCCCGCGCTCAAAACCTATCATCTTCTGCCGGGCGTTCGCGGCGACCTGCTGCACAAGCTCGGCCGTTACGACGAAGCCCGCGCGGCGTTTGAGGCCGCGGCGCAGCTGGCCGGCAACCAGCGCGAGCAGGAGCTCATGAAGCGCCGCGCCGCGGAGGCGGCCAAGGCGGCGACGTCCTGATCCACCCTGCGGCAGCGGGAAACAACGTCAACGCGCGCCGGCTCACCGATGATCGCGCACGGTCGTTCCTGATCCGGGTCCCTTCCCGGCGCCAGGATGCAGTCCGTCATAACCTCCCTTGCCGACCGACAGCGTGGGAGCTGCCGTCGCCCCGGTCGATTGGCCGTTGACGGTGACGCCGCCCTCGGCACGCCCGCCGGGCCGCTTGCCCTCGCGATGATCGCGAGGCGAATTGCGGGCCAACGCGGCGCCTGATGTGGCAAGCAGCAATCCCGCCATCAGCATCGCGGCGAGACTGCCTGGCATGGTGAACCGTGCGGGGGTCATCATTTCTCGCTCCTGTTGGCACGCGCGGGCGCTGATTAATGCTGCCTCGAGCCGCCGCCACCGTTTTTGTTGTTTTCATTCCTGATGTTTTCACTTGGTCGGCGATTTTCGGCGAGCGGCGTGTCGGTTTTCTGAAGCTTTATCTGACCTTGGTTCTGCCGTGCGCCGCTGTTTCGATCCTGGTCGGTCGCCGCATCGATCTTCTTCACATCGACCTGGGTTCCCAGTTTTTTTGGCGTGGTCGTCTGTTTTCCAGGAGCGCCGGCCGGGCCGGCGAGAACGTTGGTCACGTTGCCGGCAGATTTGCCTCCGCCCTTCGGGGCCGCAAATCCGCAAGGTCCCTTGGCGGGACATGTGATCTGCCTGCAAGCTTCTCCGTCATTGCAGACCGAGATGACCAGGTCGCCCTTTTCGCCGTAATCGACGCTGCAGTGGTGGGGACGCTTTTCGCACGCCGTGGCGGCGGCCTCGCCATCAACCGCAGCGGCAGGCGTGGACATGGCGACCGCGGCCATCAGCAAGGCGACGGCCAGCATCGCCAGGATCAATTTGCGCATGGCAACCTCCGGTCAGGGCCGGCCGAACGCCTGCCCGTCATTGTTGTTGTCGTTCCGCGCCCGCCACCGGGTTCACCCTAACGGCGCCGCGGCTGGCTGGCCTCCGACGAACGTCGGAGGCGTTGCCTTGGCGCCGGCGTGCTCGCCATTTGCGCTTGTGAGCGCCGGCGTTCCTCCGTTACCATCCGCCCGGTCGCGTGCGGGGCTACCGACAACGCATCGATCTGGCGGTCACGGACCCAGAAGGTCGTCATGGCTCGTACAGAGGCAATCCTCGCACTGGTGCGGCGCATTCATGAAGCGTCGCTGGCGGCGGACGCCTGGCAGCCCGTGCTTCAGTCCATCACCGATCTGTTGGACGGCGACCACGCCATCCTGCTGGCCAGCAACCCCGCGAGCGCCGACAGCGGGCTGGCAGCGGCGGCCGGCATGGACAATCGCGCATTCGCGCGTTTCGCTTCGCCGGAGGCCGAGTCCTGGATCGCGCCCGCGATGCGGGCGATACGCTCCGGCGACGCCGTGACGCGGTCGCGTCTGATGCCGGATCGGCAATTCGAACGCACCGATTTCTATAATGACGTGGTGCGTCCAGCCGGCGGATTCCATTCGCTGGGCGTCGCTCACCAGATGTCGACATTGTCTTCCTTTGTCGCGGTATGCCGGCGCAAGCAGGCGGGCGATTTCGACGCCGACGACGTGGCGATCATGCAGGCGCTGTCGCCGCATTTCGCCACCGCCTTGCGGGTTCGCCAGCGCCTTGGCGCCGCGGATATGGCCGCCAAGGGAGCCTGGACGGCGCTCGAGCGATTGAACACCGGTATCGTCGTGGTCAATGCGACGGCCGGCGTCGTCTTCGCCAACAAAACCGCCGAACATCTGTTTGCCGCCCGCGATCTTCGTCTCGATCGCGATGGAATTTGCACGCGTGACCGAGCTGTCGACCGCAGGATGCGGCGGCTGATCGCGGCCTGTACCGGGCGCGCCGCGCCGCATACCGAGATCGGCGGCATCCTCGAACTCGGGCGCGGCGAACAGCATGCCGGATTGCGCATCGCCGTCACGCCATTTCAGTTCGAGCCGATCGGTCTGGCGCCAGATGATTACGCCGGCCCGCTGGCGCTGCTGCTGGTCAGCGATCCGCAACAGGACCGGCACAACCGGGTGATGGCGCTGCGACAGCGGTTCAGATTGACCCTGGCGGAAGCCAGCTTCGCGCTTGAGATCGTCAAAGGCGACGGCCGCGCCGCGGCCGCGGCTCGATCGGGTATCACGGTCGGAACGGCACGCACTCACCTCGAACACATCTTCGAAAAAACCGGCGTTCGCCGTCAGGCCGAGCTGGTTCACCTGCTGCTGTCCGCCACGTAACTGCTCTCTCGTTCCGTCATGCCCGTGCTCTCGGCTCCCGCATGTCCGTTGAGCGGCGCCCAGGAACGGCGTACAACCCTTCCAGAAAATGCCGATCGCGGAATCGCGTCGCTCTCGGGAGGTACCATGAACGAGCACTTGCAGGGTGTCGCAGCGCCGGCCGACGCAGCCCAGCCGCTGTTCAATCCGCTGTCGCCGGATTACATCCGGGATCCCTACCCTTCCTATGAGCGCCTGCGCACGCTTGATCCGGTGCATCTGACGCCGTTCGGCAACTACCTCGTCAGCCGCCATGCCGAGGTCAGTCTGGTGCTGCGCGACAAGCGCTTCGGCAAGGATTTCGTCGATCGGAGTTCGCGCCGCTACGGCCCGCAGATCATGAACGAGCCGGTTTTCCAGAGCATGAGCCACTGGATGCTGCAGCAGGATCCGCCCGACCACACACGGCTGCGCGGCCTGGTAGTCAAGGCCTTTACGGCGCGGCGGGTGGAGGACATGCGCCCGCGCATCCAGGAGATTGTCGATGCTTCGCTGGACCGCGTCGAGGCCCTCGGCCAGATGGATCTGATCGAGGACTTTGCTTTTCGCCTGCCGATCACGGTGATCTGCGACATGCTCGGGATTCCCGAGGACCACCGCGAGGTTTTCTACAAGTCTTCGCGCGACGGCGGCCGCCTGCTCGATCCGGTGCCGCTGTCGCGCGCCGAGATCGACGCCGCCAATGCCGCCAACCTGCTGGCGCGCGGCTATTTCCAGCAATTGTTCGACCTGCGCCGCAAACAGCCCGGCGACGACCTGACGACGCAACTGGTCCAGGCCGAAGAGGACGGGAAAAAACTTTCCAACGACGAATTGACCGCCAACATCATCCTGCTGTTCGGCGCCGGCCATGAGACCACCGTCAATCTGATCGGCAACGGCCTGCTGGCGCTGTACCG
>JAQGJF010000167.1 GCA_028290765.1 Tardiphaga sp. | reverse complement strand
GCGCGGCTGGGCGAATGCAGAAGAAAAGAGCGGTAGCCGCGACACATCCTTATCCTTCCCCCATGAGGGGAGGGTGGCCGGCCGGTAGGCCGGTCGGGTGGGGGTGAGCTACAGAGAGACCCGCCCGAGTGGACCCCCACCCCGGCCTCCGCGTCGCTCGGCCGACCACGATCGAGCAAAGCTCGATCGGACCCCACAAGGGGGAGGGATCACAACTTGTCGGCACTCAAATCACGAACGCAGTAAGAAGAACGCGCCATAGGCGATAGCCCTGCCCCGCGCGCGGGGAGAGGTTTACACCTCACGCATCAATCGCGTCCTTGATGCGCTTCCGCGTCAGCGGCAGGTCGCGCAGGCGTTTGCCGGTGGCGTTGGTGATGGCGTTGGCGATCGCGGCTGCCGCCGGACCCTGGCCGGTTTCGCCGCTGCCCAGGAACGGCTGGCCCGGCCGGTTGATGACGTGGACGTCGATGCTGTCCGGCACCGCGTTGAAACGCAGGATCGGATAGGTCTGCCAGTCGACGCTGGTGATTCTCGTATCGTCGAACGAGACGCTCTCATATAGCGTCCAGCTCATCGACTGGATGATGGCGCCTTCGATCTGGTTGATCAGGCCGTCCGGATTGACCACCTGGCCGCTGTCGACCGCGGCGACCGCCCGCTCCAGGCGTGGCCGGCCGGTCTCGGTGTTGACCTCGATCTCGGTGGCAATGGCGCAATAGGCGGCGAGATTCTTGTAGCGCGCAAAGGCAAAGCCGTAGCCGCGACCCAGCGGCGCCTTCTGGCCCTTCTGCCAGCCGAAGCGCTGCGCCGCCATGGCGATGACGTCGCGCCCGCGCGGATCGTCGAGATGCCTCAGCCGGAACTCGACCGGATCGGCGCCGGCCGCGGTGGCGAGCTCATCCATGAAACTCTCGATCGAGAACACGTTGTGATAGGCACCGAGCGCGCGCATCGCCGAGATCCGCAGCGGCATCGCCGGGATGAAATGATGCACGACCTGGGCATTGGGGAATTTGTAGATCGGAATGGCGTTGCGATCGCCGCCGCCTTCCGGCAGCGGCAACGGTTTTGGATCGGGCACCTTGAACGGCTGCGCCATGTGCTGGGCGGCCAGCAACGAGCCGGCGCCGCCCGGCCGCATCGAATGGGTGTTGCTCCAGACTTCGAAATGCCAGTCGGCAATGGCGCCGCTGTCGTCCAGCGAGGCCTTCAGCTTCGTGACCATCGCCGGTCCGAACGGCTCCCAGGCCTGTTCCTGTTCGCGCGTCCATTGCACGCGCACCGGCACGCCGGGCAGCGCGCGGGCGATCAAAGCGGCGTCGGCGGCGGCATCGTCGGCGCCGTTATGGCCGTAGCAGCCAGATCCTTCGACATGGATCAGGCGCACCTTGGCCGGCGGCACCCGCAGCATTTCCGCGATCGCCGCCCGATCGGGATAGACGCCCTGGGTGTGGGTCCACACCGTCATCGCGCCATCGACCTGTTGTGCCACCGCGCAGGATGGTCCGATCGAACCATGCGACTGATAGGGCCGCGTATAGGTGGCCTCGATGGTCTTTTTGCCAACGGCCGAAGGATTGCTCTGCTCGAAGATGGTCTTGTCCTGCGACGGCAGGCCGAGCAACATGCGGGGCAGATCGTCCTGCTTCGGCAGGCTGGCAGCCTCCCGCCATTTGGTCGCCGCCGCGAGTGCGTTCATGGCCTTGATCGCCAGGAACTCCTTGCCGGCCACCACCGCCAGGAAGTTGCCGTCGCGGACCACCTTGACGACGCCCGGCATCTTTTCGACCGCCGCGGTGTCGCACTCGACGATCTGCGCGCCGTAACTCGGCGGCGGCACGATGCGGGCATGCACCATCCCCTCCGGCCGCATATCCTGCACATAGGCGGCGCCGCCGGTGACCTTGGCCGGAATATCGACCCGCTGAATCGGCTGGTTCATCACCTTGTAGGTCGCGGGGTCCTTCAGTTTCGATTTCGGCTGCGCCTCGATATGCAGCATGTCGCCGGCGACGAGCTCGCCATAACCCAGACGCCGACCGTCGGGCGCCAGGACCGCCGCGTTTTCGGTCTTGAGATTTTCGGCCGGCAGCTCGAAGCGCCGCGCCGCCTCCGCGATCAGGAGTGCGCGCACCTGGGCGGCGGCGTTCTGAATGGCGACGCCGCTGTCCTGCATCGAATGACTGCCGGAAGTATAGCCTTCATTGGCGGTCAACTTTGTATCGGCGGTGATGACCTTGAGCGATTCGAACGCAACGTCGAGTTCCTCGGCGGCGATCTGCTGCGCGGCGGTCTTGAAACCCTGGCCGAGTTCGGCCTTGCCGGTGAACACGGTAACCCCGCCGTCGGCATCGATGCGGATCCAGGAATCCAGGAATGGCGCATCCTTCAGGCTGCCGGGCGGTTTCGGTGCCGGCGCCGCCATCGGCGCAGCAGCGTCCTGCGCCATTGCACCGCTGAGCGAGAAGCTGACGATCAACGCGCCACCGCCGGCCAGCACGCGGCGACGGTCGAGAATGATGGGGGCGTTCATTGGACGCTCCTTTCGGCCATCTGGCTGGTCGACGCATCCGCGGTCCGCATCAGCGCGGCGGCGCGATGCACGGCGCGCAGAATCCGCATATGGGTGCCGCAGCGGCACAGATTCGGTTCCAGCTCGGCGCGAATCTGCGCGTCGGTGGGGCTGGAGTTTTTCGCCAGCAGCGCCTGCGCACGCATCATCATGCCGGAGATGCAGTAACCGCATTGCGCCGCCTGCTCTTCGATGAAGGCACGCTGGATCGGGCCCGGCGCCGCGGCGGTGCCGAGGCCCTCGAGGGTCGTGACCTGCTTGCCGGCGACCAGCAGCAGCGGGGTGACGCAGGACAGCACCGCATTGCCGTCGACGATCACGGTGCAGGCGCCGCACTGGCCGAGCCCGCAGCCGAATTTGGCGGCGTTGAGCTTGAGGTCCTCCCGCAGCACATAGAGCAGCGGCGTATCCGGATCGGCGTCGATCTGGTGATCGTGACCATTGACCTTCAATGTCGTCATGGCTTGCCTCGCTGCGTTGGATCGGCGGGAGCGTTGCGCGGCCCCGGCGATGTCTGGAGAGCAACAGTCTGGGTGCGCCTCGCATCGGCGACGATCTTTTCGAGATCGGTCCAGGCGCCCTGGTCGCTGAACCGCGCACGAAGGTATTTCAGCAGCGCCACCAGTTGCTCGTCGTTCATGGTCGATGCAAAGGGCGGCATGATCGGGCTGCGTTCCCCGGGCACCGGCCGAAGCCCGCTCAGAATCGTGTTGGTGGCATTGCGCGCATCGGGTCCGTTGATGCCGCTGCTGAGACGGAGGTTGACGCCGCCATAGGGGACCGGCCGGCCGGTCTCATGACAATTGGCACACGCCGCCGCATAGATCGCGGCACCGGTCGCGTCCGCGCCGGCAGGAGTCACGGATGCCGGCGCCTTGACACTCGCCAGCGCTTCCTCGCCCCGGCGCTGGCGATCCGGCGACGGCGCGCCGAAGAAATCGGCCATGTAGGTCGCGATGGCGTGGACGTCGCTCGCCGGTACCGACGACAGATTGCTGACGACCTCAGCCATCGGCCCCCGGGCGACGCCATGATCCGGATGCGAACCGCTGCGCAGATAAACCGCCAACGCATCCACGGTCCACGGCACCGGCGCCGGTGACTGGGCGTTGATGGCATAGGCATGCCAGTCCTCGACATCGCCACCGGAAAACTGCTTTGCGGCCTGCTCCGCACCGAGACTGTTGCGCGGCGTGTGGCACGAGCCGCAATGCGCCAGACCCTCGACCAGGTAGCCACCGCGATTCCATTCGGCGCTTTTGGCATTGTCAGGCTGCCAGCTGCCATGCCGCAGAAACAAGAGCTTCCAGCCGGCGATCATGAAGCGCTGATCATAGGGAAACGACAGTCGATTGGCGCGGGCTGCGGCGCGTACCGGCGGCCGCGTCATCAGGAAGGCGTAGAGCGCCCGGTCGTCGTCGTCGGTGACATTGGTGAAGTGATCGTAGGGGAAAGGTCGGGTAGAGATGCCGGCCGTCGCGATCGACGCCCGAGCGCATCGCCCGCTGGAATGCCGTCTCCGACCATCGGCCGATGCCGGTGTCGGGATCCGGCGTGATATTAGAGGAATAGATCGTGCCGAACGGCGTCTGCACCGGCAGGCCGCCGGAAAACGCACTGCCGCCGCGCGTGGTGTGGCAATCATTGCAATTGCCCATCGCGGCGAGTTCGCGGCCGCGCTTGACCAACGCCGGATCGAACGACGATGGCGCCGGCGGCTCGACGGCGGCGATGGCCGGCCGCCACGTCACGGCGAACGCGGCAACCGCGCCGACGATCACAATTGCGGCGATGACGCCCCCGATAATCCGTGACGATGCCATGGCCTTGCACGTCTCCCCGCACTTATTTTTTCCGGCCGGCTCGAGCCGGCGCATTGTTAGCACCAATAGCACCGCTGAGCGGTTCACTAAAGGGGCATCGGAACAAGCAGCTCACGCGGCATTGATGAGACAATGCTTCGTGAGCTGGAACAATTTCTAACGACCGGTCATCGAAGCGACCATCCAGCCGGCCATGGCGTTCGACCCCAGAAAATCCAACGCCTTGCGCGCCACATCCGAAGCCGCGGGTTTCCCCACCGCAACAGCGACCATCAGATCGCACCGCCGCGATGCAGCAATTCCGACCGCCAGACGCCGCGAGCCGTCGAACATCCGCAGGTCGTAATTCCGCGAGCGCCCGGCCATGTCGGCGACATCAACAAGTTTGCCGGGCTCGAGCGGGACGAATTTTTCGCTGAGCAGATCCAGATCGGCGACGCGATCGACTTCGTCGTCATCGGCAACGCCGGTATCGCAATTGCAAAAGCCGATCTTCGGCCGCACATAGAGCTCGATGTCGTCACCGCATGTCGCGGCGCCGCAGCGATAGGCGCGCCCGGCCGGCCACGCGTCGCGCGGGAACGGCCAGGCAATCTCCTGCCAGCCACCGACTGTCGGCTGGACATATTGGTAAGCGGCAGCGCTGGTCAGGAGGCAGACCCCGACCGCAATGCCGCCCAATTGAAGCCTATGCTTCATCACGCGATGCACCCGCACCGATCATGGCAGGCCCGCGACCGCGCGGGCAGGACCCGTCAATTCCAGGATATGCAGGCCGGTATTGGCCCGATCGACCGCATAGATATAGCCGCGCTCGTCGGTTTCGAGATTGTTGGTCTGGATCGCGACCTTGCAGCGATCCTTGCCGTCGATCGTGACGCAGCGCTTGTCGGTCGCCGCGGTAATGGACGGAATGAAATAGCCGACTTCCTTGGGGTGGTAGGGATCGCGAATATCGAGCGCCCGCACGCCGGCATTGAAGAAGGCAATGAAGGCCATCTTCTTGTAATAGATCGGCGCCATGCTCTCGTTCGACGAATGCGAGCCGAAACGGCCGCCGCGATCGCAGAACGCGCCCGAGGCCTCCGGCACCGTGTAGCTTGAAATCATCATCGGCCGGTTCTCGACCGTGACATCGGCAAACCACACCATCTGTCGCGGTTCGTTGCATTCGTTGAGGATCGCCTCGTCGACGATCATCACGATATCGCGGGTCTTGCCGTCCTTGTCCTTGGCGAATTCGGCGATCGGCATGTTCTTCATCGGGAACGTAGTGTGGGCGCCGTTCAACGCCGACATCGGCATCCGGGCGATTTCCGGGAAACGCAGATTGTCCGGCGTCGGCTCCCTCGGTCCCTTGAGCAGTCTGTCGCGATCGATGATCTGCAGGAAGCCACCCTTGTTGGTGCCGTAGCCGAAATAGATCCGGTTGCCTTCCGGTCCGGTCGAAATCGGGCCGTGAACCTCGGTCGGCACCGCGCCGGTCGAGCCCGGCTCCTGGCCCGGAAGGCCGAAATCCCTGATCTTGACCGGGTGGGCCGGGTCGCTGAGGTCATAGACCTGGGTCATGCGCCGCGTGCGCCAATCGGGCGCGCCCGACACCAGATAGGCGATGCCGGTATCGCATTCCCACCAGTTCTTATGGGTGTCCTTGAGGCCGCCGATCCGGGTGATCAGGACCGGATTGGCCGGATCCGCGACATTCCAGATTTCATGCGCTTCGCTGCCGAAGGTCCGCAGCATGTAAACCGCGTTCTTGTCGCCTTTGGGCAAGGTCTTGCCGTCGCAGATGCGCACCATCTGCGCACCGCCGGCCTCATAGGTGCCTTCCTGTCCGGGGATGTGGCGGAGATATTTCGGCTGGGTGGGATCGGTGACGTCCACGATCGAGGTGCCGTTCGGTTCCGCCTTGCCGTTCATCGGATTAACCGGGGCCGGAATCGCGTCGGTGCCGCCATGGTGCCCGATATAGGCGATCCAGCGGTCGCCCTGGTGATGAATGGTCGGCTGGTAGGCGCTGCGGGCCTGCAGGTCGTTGGTCCCGACCAGCTTCATGTTCGAGGACTCAGGCGGAGCGCCGATCACCTGCGGCTCGGCCTGCACGCTGGGGCTGCATGCGCTGGAAACAATCAACAAACAGGCGGCCAGCTTGAAACGATGGCTCATTTATTTCCTCCACAACCGACATTGACTGCGCGGTCGTTCATCGCCGCGCAGGTAACTACGTATACATAGCATCAATTCGTGACGCGCCGCCAGCGGCGGCGTGGAGGTTCACGAATATTGTGATGCATCGGGATGATCGGTCCTTCACGCTGAAGGAACTGCGGCGGGCCAGGCTTGTTGATCGGTTTGTCCCCGAAGGCTTCGTAGGATGGATTGAGCCTCCCTTGCGAAACTCATCACACCACGCATAGAGGTAGATGGGCTTCGCTGCGCTCTACCCATCCTACGACGGCCGTTTCACAACTTGCTTGCCTTCAACCGCAGTGCATTTCCGACCACGCTGACCGACGACAATGCCATCGCCGCAGCGGCGATGATCGGCGACAGCAGCACGCCGAACGTCGGATAGAGAATGCCCGCGGCGATCGGCACGCCGGCGGCGTTGTAGATGAAGGCGAAGAACAGGTTCTGCCTGATGTTGCGCATGGTCGCCTGCGACAGGCGGCGGGCGCGGACGATGCCGCCGAGATCGCCCCCCAGAAGCGTAATGCCGGCGCTCTCCATGGCGACGTCGGTGCCGGTGCCCATCGCGATGCCGACTTCCGCCGCGGCCAGCGCCGGCGCGTCGTTGACGCCGTCTCCGGCCATCGCAACCACGCGTCCCTGTTGCTGCAACTTCGTCACCACGGCGCTCTTTTGATCGGGCAGCACTTCCGCCTCGACCTCGGCGATGCCGAGCCGCTTCGCGACGGCCTTCGCGGTGGTGCGGTTATCCCCGGTCAGCATGATCACCCGGATGCCCTCGGCGGCGAGCGCTTGCAGCGCTTCCGGCGTCGACGGCTTGACCGGATCGGCAATCGCCATGATGCCCGCCAGCCTGCCGTCGACCGCGATATTGATCACGGTGGCGCCATCGTTGCGCAACCGCTCGGCTTCGGCTTCCAGCGCGGCGGTTTCGACGCCCAGCGACTTCAGGTAGGCCGCGTTGCCGACCTGAACGGTCTTGCCTTCGACCTTGCCGGTGGCGCCCTTGCCGGTCGGCGAGTCGAATCCGTCGACCGCGGCCAGGGTCAGGCCCTTTTCTTTCGCGGCACGTAGGATGGCGTCGGCGAGCGGATGTTCGCTCGCGCGCTCCACGCTGGCGGCGAAGCGCAGGATGTCGTTCTCGTCAAAACCCGGCGCCGGCATGATCGAAACCAGCTTCGGCTTGCCTTCGGTCAGCGTACCGGTCTTGTCCACGACCAGCGTATCGACCTTTTCCATGCGCTCCAGCGCTTCGGCATTCTTGATCAGGACGCCGGCCTGGGCGCCACGGCCGACGCCGACCATGATCGACATCGGCGTGGCCAGACCGAGCGCACAGGGACAGGCGATGATCAGCACGCTGACCGCCGCGACCAATCCGAAGGCGAAACGCGGCTCGGGCCCGAACATCGCCCAGGCGGCAAAGGCGACCAGCGCCACCAGGATCACGGTCGGCACGAACCAGCCGGCGACGCGGTCCGCCAGCCGCTGGATCGGCGCGCGCGAGCGTTGCGCCTGCGCCACCATCTGCACGATCTGCGACAGCAAGGTGTCGCGCCCGAGTTTTTCGGCGCGCATGATGAAACTGCCGGATTGATTGAGCGTGCCGGCGATGACTTTTGCGCCCGGCTCCTTGGTGACGGGCATCGATTCTCCCGTAATCAAGGCTTCATCCAGCGACGAGCGGCCCTCCAGGATGACGCCGTCGACCGGCACCTTTTCTCCCGGACGCACACGCAA
>JAQGJF010000166.1 GCA_028290765.1 Tardiphaga sp. | reverse complement strand
AGTCCCTTCAACCCGGTCGCCGCAGCGCTCGGCAACGCGCTGGCCGACGCCACCGGCATCCGCTTCACGACGACGCCGTTCAAGCCGGACCGGCTGTTTCCGCTGCTGCATGCGAAGTTCGGGGGGTAACGGGCCGCGCACAAACGCCGCGAAGCAATCAAAGAAAGACTGGATTGCTTCCTCCTTCGCTCTTCGAGCTTCGGCGGACGAAGTCGTCGCAAGTGTTCCTCGCATTGACGTGGAGAGGTTCCCGGCTGCACTCCCCGTAATTGCGAGCCAACGGGTCGCGAGAATGCGCGCCCGATGACAGGCTCCGCGAAGCAATCCAGTTCTTTTTTCTTGGCTCAATCCGGCAATTCATGCAGAATTCCGCCGGGGAATAACATGATGCGTCAACGTTGATGGCGCACTGCGAAGGGGGCCATTTCCATGACCAGCGAAGTTCATCCGGTCGACCAGATATTGCCGACCCCGCGCCTGCTGGCGCTCGGCCTGCAGCACGTGCTGGTGATGTATGCCGGCGCGGTGGCGGTGCCGCTGATCATCGGCCGGGCGCTGAAGCTGCCGCCGGAGGACGTCGCGTTCCTGATCAGCGCGGACCTGTTCGCCTGCGGGTTGGCTACTCTGGTTCAGTGCATCGGCTTTCCCGGCGTCGGCATTCGCCTGCCGGTGATGATGGGCGTCACCTTCGCCTCGGTCGGCCCGATGCTGTCGATGGCGGCGGCGCCCGATATCGGCCTGCTCGGCATCTATGGGTCGGTCATCGCTGCCGGAATCTTCGGCATCCTTGCCGCACCTTTCATCAGCCGGCTGCTGCCGCTGTTTCCGCCCGTCGTCACCGGCACCATCATCATGGTGATCGGCATCTCGCTGATGCGGGTCGGCATCAACTGGGCCGGCGGCGGCCTGCCGACACTGACCAAAATGGTGGACGGCGTTGCCGGCGCCTTCCCCAATCCCGGTTACGGCCAGTTGCAAGGGCTGGGCATTGCCCTGTTTGTGCTGCTGGTCATCCTCGCCTTGATCAAATGGGGATCCGGCTTCATCTCCAACGTGTCGGTGCTGCTCGGCATCGTTGCCGGCGCGATCCTCGCCAGCGTTCTCGGCGTCATGCATTTTGAAAAGGTCGTGGCGGCGCCCTGGGGCGCCATCGTGATTCCGTTCCGGTTCGGCGTTCCGCAATTCCATCTGGTCCCGATCCTGACGATGTGCATCGTGATGATCGTGGTGATGATCGAATCGCTCGGCATGTTCCTGGCGCTGGGCGAGATCACCGGCAAGACCATCGACCGCGATGCGCTGACCAAGGGGCTGCGCGCCGACGGTGTCGGCACGCTGCTCGGCGGATTGTTCAACACCTTCCCCTACACTTCATTTTCGCAGAATGTCGGCCTCGTCAGCGTCACCGGCGTACGGTCGCGCTGGGTGACGATCGCCGGCGGCGGCATCATGCTGCTGCTCGGGCTGTTGCCGAAAATGGCCGCGCTGGTCGAGGCGGTGCCGCTGGTGGTGCTGGGCGGCGCCGGGCTGGTGATGTTCGGCATGGTGGCCGCCACCGGCGCCCGCATCCTCACCAACGTCGACTTCAAGAACAACCGCTACAATCTGTTCGTGGTGGCGATTGCGGTCGGCTTCGGCATGATCCCGCTGGCGGCGCCGAATTTCTTCCGCAACCTGCCGCACGACCTGCAGCCGTTATTGGAGTCCGGCATTCTGCTCTGCGCGCTGGTCGCCGTGGTGCTGAACGCGTTCTTCAACGGCATCGGCGGTGCGGCCAGTGCGGAGGCCGATGCCGCGGCGGTGGCGTCGTCGGCGCAGCATGTTTAGCTGACCCTGCTGAGGGCAATACATCAACGTTCGTCATGCCCGGGCTTGTCCCGGGCATCCACGCCTTACAGCGCTCGTGACAAAGACGTGGATGGCCGGGACGAGCCCGGCCATGACGCGCGGAGAGGCGTCAGCTTCCGCGATAGGTCGCGTAACTCCACGGCGTCACCAGCAGCGGCACGTGGAGATGGGTTTCGGGGTCGGCGACCGAAAAGCGCAGCGGGATGTGATCGAGGAATGGCGGGTCGCTGAGCGGCACCTGGCGCTGCGCGAAATAGCCGGCGACGCGAAAGCTCAGTTCATAGCGGCCGATCGGCAGCGGCCGGCCGTGGATCAGCGGCGCATCGGTGCGGCCATCGCTGTTGGTAGTGGCGCGGGCGATCACGCGGCTTTCGCCGAGATCCGCCAGTTCGAGCAATTCGACCGCGATTCCCGGGGCGGGCTTGCCGCTATGGGTATCGAGCACATGGGTCGACAGCCGGCCATGGACCGGCAACCTATCTTCCGACGTCACCAGTTGATCGAGGCGCAGCGCCGCGATGCGGGAAATCTCCGCGATCGAGGTCGCCACTTCGGCCGTCGCGTCGTTCGGCAGCCGGCGTTCGAAATTACGCAGGATGGAATCCTTGGTGTGGCGGCGGACGCAGACGATGTAGGGAAAGCCGAATTTGGCGCGGTAGGCATTGTTGACGCGCTCGAACGCCTCGTATTCGGCATCCGACAGCCGGTCGAGCCCGACGCTGTTTTGTTCGGCATTGGATTCCGCGGTCAGGCCGGCGGCACGCTGGGTCTTGTCGGCCAAGTCAGGATGCGCCTTGATCAGGGCCAATCTCGCTTCCGCCGGCGCGCGATCGACCGCCGCCTTCATCGCCTCGAACAGCGGCCGCACCCCGGCGAACGGCCGCGCCGCCGCGGCCTGCTCTGCAATCCACGGCGAATATTCGAAGATATTGGCCAGCTGGGCGACGAAATCGGCGGTGCTGCAGGCATTGAGATCGGCGATCGATTTTTGCGACATCGCGGAGGTGCCTATCCGACCTCGCGCGCGTGCGCGGCGAGGTGCTTGAGGTTGGCGTGCCAGTGCTGCGCGATCTGCAGCCGCGTCGGCACCCAGACTTTCTCAAAACCCTTGATGTAGTCGAGAAAGCGCATCAGGGCCGCGGCGCGCCCGGGCCGGCCGACGACCCGGCAATGCAGCCCCACCGACATCATCTTCGGCGAGGTGGCGCCCTCGGCGTAGAGCACGTCAAAACTGTCCTTGAGATAGGTGAAGAACTCGTCGCCGCCGCCGAAGCCTTGCGGGTTGACGAAGCGCATGTCGTTGGCATCGAGGCTGTAGGGAATGATCAGATGCGGTCCGTTCGGTCCCTTGAGCCAGTACGGCAGGTCGTCGGCGTAGGAATCGCACAGATACATCAGTCCGCTGGCTTCCATCAAAAGCCGCAGCGTGTTGATCGAGGAGCGGCCGGTGTACCAGCCGAGCGGCGGCTGGCCGGTGGCTTCGGTGTGGACGCGGATCGCGTCCGCGATCTCGACGCGTTCCTCGACTTCCGACATGTCCTTGTGCTCGACCCATTTCAGGCTGTGGCTGGCGATATCCCAGCCGGCCTCCTGCATGGCCGCGACAATCTCCGGATTTCGCTTCAGGGCGGTGGCGACGCCGAACACCGTGGTCGGCATGTTGCGCTCGGTAAACATCCGCCACAGCCGCCAGAAGCCGGCGCGCGAGCCGTATTCGAACATCGATTCGATGTTGGCGTGACGCTGTCCCGGCCATGGCTGGGCGCCGAGCACGTCGGACAGGAAGGCTTCCGATGCCCGGTCGCCATGCAGGATATTGTTCTCGCCGCCTTCCTCGAAATTCACCACGTACTGCACCGCGACCCGGGCGCCGCCGGGCCAGCGCGGATCGGGCGGGTTGCGGCCGTAGCCGCGGAGGTCGCGCGGATATTCGGCCTCGGTCATCAGACTTCCTCGAACCGGACTTTCTGCGCGCCCTTCCAGAGCACGGTCTTGCCCATCTCGGGCAGGCTTTCGAGATTGGAGGTCAGTGTGATGAAATGGTTGCCGGCGAGCTGGCCCATCTTGCTGGCGAAATGCACGCCGCTATAGGCCAGCAGGATCTCGGTCTCGCTGATGCCGCCAGGAT
>JAQGJF010000163.1 GCA_028290765.1 Tardiphaga sp. | reverse complement strand
TGCGGGCAACCGCCGAGACGAATTTCCAAACAATTTCGCGCCCGAGCACGGCGAACTGCTCCATCGCCGCCGGCCGGTTGACGTCGAGCGAGGCCATCAACACCTTGCGCTTGTCGCGCTGGGTCATGCGGCGGGCGAGCTTGGCTGTGGTGGTGGTTTTGCCGGAGCCTTGGAGACCGACCATCATGATCGCGACCGGCGACACGGCATTGAGGTCGATGGTCTGGCCGTCGGCGCCCAGGGTCGCGATCAGTTCGTCATGGACGATCTTGACCACCATCTGGCCGGGCGTAACCGATTTGACGACGGTGGCGCCGACCGCCTGCTCGCGGACCTTGTCGATGAAGCTGCGGACCACCTCGAGCGCGACGTCGGCTTCCAGCAGCGCGCGGCGCACCTCGCGCATCGCCGCGTCGACGTCGGCCTCCGTCAGCGACCCGCGCCGCGTCAGCCGATCGAGAATGCCACCAAGCTTTTCCGACAGATTGTCGAACAATTCCGTTTTCCTTCGTCGTGGCCGAACTTACCCCGGCCATCCACGTATGCGCCTTGTCCCTGCGGGCAACCGCCGAGACGAATTTCCAAACAATTTCGCGCCCGAGGGCGCATCGCGCTGTCGGGCGTTGACCTCCGGTCTCAAGGGCCGGGCGGCGGGTCGAAAAGAACGTCTTATCGAGAAGTGGCGGAATTTACAGCGCAATCCGGGGTGAAGTCAAGAAAAGCCCGATCTCGCGATCCGGCCAATTTCTGCCAAACCATTCAAAATATTCAAGATTCTTTCTCCGGGTGAAGCCTCGAGCCAAATAATTCGCCGCTGGTTCCCTATTGGCCGGCGGCGCTCCATATAGGTCTGATGGTTCCCGCCTCTCCCGCCCCATGACATCGACACCGTGCCCCTGACCCGCCGCCGGCTGCTGACGCTGTTTTCAGGCCTGATCGCCGCGGCCGGGCTGTCGGCCTTCTGGATTTCCCGCATGCGCAATTACGACGGCCCGGTCTCCGATCATTTCGACGGGACGCATTTCTTCGACCCTGATGGGGCACCGCCAAAAAGTCTCGGCGAGGTGCTGCGCTGGCAGTTCGGCAGCGACCGAAAGCGGCAGGCCTGGCCGGAATGGGCGCCGAGCCCTGATGCCGACACGCCGCCCGCGCGCGTCACGGGCGACAAGATACGATTCTCGTTCGTCGGCCACGCCAGCTGGCTGATCCAGACCGCCGGGCAGAACATCCGGATCGATCCGGTGTGGTCGGACCGCGCCTCGCCATTTTCGTTTGCCGGACCCAAACGCCACAACGCGCCCGGCATCGCCTTCGAGGCGCTGCCGCCGATCGATACGGTGCTGGTGTCGCATGGGCATTACGACCATCTCGACCTCGCCACGCTGTCGCGGCTCCAGGCCAAATTTTCACCGCGCGTGGTCACGCCGCTCGGCAACGACGCCACCATACGCAGCGCCGACGCCGCGATCCGCGCCGAGGCGTTCGACTGGCACAACCGGATCGAGCTCGGCGGCGGTCTCGCGGTGACGCTGGTGCCGACCCGGCATTGGACAGCGCGGGGGCTGTTCGATCGCAACAAATCGCTGTGGGCGAGCTTCGTGCTGGAGACTCCCGCTGGCAAGATCTACATCGTTTGCGATTCCGGCTATGGCGACGGCAAACATTTCCGCAGGGTCGCGGAAGCGCATGGCCCGTTGCGCCTGGCGATCCTGCCGATCGGCGCCTATGAGCCGCGCTGGTTCATGCGCGACCAGCACATGAACCCGTCCGACGCCGTAAAGGCACTGGCCGATTGCGGCGCTGCGCAGGCGCTGGCGCATCATCACGGCACTTTCCAGCTCACCGACGAAGCCATCGACGCGCCGGAAATGGCGCTGCACGCCGCGCTCGACGAAGGGAAAATTCCGCGCGATCGGTTTGTCGCGCTGAAGCCGGGACAGGTGATGGAGATCTAGTTGTCGTCCCGGCGAAGGCAACGAACTCCCTCCCTCCTTGCGGGGGAGGGTTGGGGTGGGGGATAAACTCCGAGGCCGTGCGGGCGAGGCCCCGACCCCTCCCGCAAGGGGGAGGGGAGCAGATAGATGCTCCTCGCCTGGACGACCGTGGCAGCTACTGCGCCGGCTTGATCGCCCAGGACACGCTCACCGAAACCTGCAGCGTCTCTTCGCCCTGTGCGACGGGGGCGGTGGCGGCCATGCCGCCGGACATCTTGCGGAACGGCATCGGTGACGGACCGCCGCCGCCTTCTTCGGAAATGCTGATCGGCGCGCCGAGCGTGACGCCGGCGGCTTTGGCATAGATATCGGCCTTGCGGCGAGCATCGGCCATGGCCTCGGTGCGGGCATCGTCGAGCAGTTTCGAGGCTTCCGACACCGTGAAATTGATGCCGCCGATCTCGTTGGCGCCGGCGCCCACCAGCGTATCGATGATGCCGGCGACCTTGCTGACGTCGCGCAGCCGGATGCTGACGCGGTTGCTGGCGCGATAACCGACGACGACGTTGGGGCCGGGCCGGGTCTGGTTGGCATATTGCGGCTGCAGCGACAGCCGCGA
>JAQGJF010000135.1 GCA_028290765.1 Tardiphaga sp. | reverse complement strand
TTTGCCGCCGGTGACGATTTTCGCGCCGTGCTTGACCGCGTCGGCGATGTGTTTTTCGATCTTGTCGACCGCCTCCATATTGATCAGCGGGCCCTGCGTCACGCCGGCCTCGGTGCCGTCGCCGATCTTCATCGCGGCGACCTTGTTCGACAGCTTCTCCACAAAACTGTCGTAGATCTTGTCCTGCGCATAGATCCGGTTGGCGCAGACGCAGGTCTGGCCCATGTTGCGGTACTTAGAGACCATGGCGCCCTCGACCGCGGCGTCGATATCGGCATCGTCGAACACCACAAACGGCGCGTTGCCGCCGAGCTCGAGTCCGAGCTTCTTCACCCCGACCGCGGCCTGCTGGTAGAGAATCTTGCCGACTTCGGTGGAGCCGGTGAAACCGACAAACCGCACCGCCGGATGTTCACATAAGACCTTGCCGATCGCCGACGAATTGCCGGTGAGGATGTTGAACACGCCTTTGGGAACGCCGGCCTTCTCGGCCAGCGCCACCAGCGCCAAGGCGGTGAGCGGCGTCTCGTTGGCGGGCTTGAGCACCACGGTGCAGCCGGCGGCCAGCGCCGGCGACACCTTGCGGGTGATCATCGAGCAGGGAAAATTCCACGGCGTGATCGCGCCGCAGACCCCGATCGGCTGGCGGATCGCCAAGAGCCGCGCATCCGGCCGCTGCGTTGGGATTGTCTCGCCATAGACCCGGCGGGCTTCCTCCGCGAAGAACTCGACATAGGCGCCGCCAATGTCGACCTCGCCGAGCGCCTCGGCCAACGGCTTGCCCTGCTCGGAGGTGAGGATCAGGGCGAGATCCTCGCGGTTGGCAATGATCAGATCGAACCATTTGCGCAAGATGTTCGAGCGCGCTTTCGCGGTGAGCTTGGCCCAGGCCGGAAACGCCCGCTCGGCGGCTTCGACCGCAGCGGTGGCTTCCGCCGTACTCATCCTCGGCACCTTGGCGAGTTCGACGCCATTGACCGGATTGGTCACGGCGGTGGCCGGGGTGCCGGTCCAGGCGCCGTCGATGTAGCAACGATCACGCAACAGCGAAGAATCTTTCAGGCGGTCACGCAGCGATGGCGTGGCGGACGGTTGACGTGCAGCGGCGGTGGGGGACATGGCGTTGCTCCTTGTCTCTGTTCTTGAAATTATAGGCGGACTTATAGGCGGATTTAGACCGCCATGCACCGAATACCAGCTATCGCCTCTGCGATAGCTCAGGTCTGCGATAGCTCAGGACGGTATTTCGGGACGGCCCGATCGGGCAGAAGTTGTAGCGAAAGCGGCGGTTCCGCTCAGGCTGCGCCGCTCATGGCTCAGGCTGCGCCGCTCATATAAGTGTCGCGGCGGCCGATCATGCGCTCGGCTGCGATCTTGGCATCAGCCTTGGAAGAAGTTGCGCAGGTGCGATATTCGAGTTCGGGCAAATCAGCGGTTTCGCGGCGACCGAACCATGACGTCAACGACTTCGGGGCGACCGGGAGCAACGCCAGCGCCTGCGCCAGATTATCGACGGCACCAAAACCGAACATGGCGCCCGACGCCGCATAACGCACTTCATAGATGCCGGGGCTGATCGGCGCCTCGAGATTTTCGCCACGCACCGCGCGGGGATAGCGCTTCCATTCGGTCCAGGTGGAGATCATCGCCAGCCTTCCGCAGCTCGAAAAGCTGCAACATTTCGTCAAATTATCGGCCGGCCCCGACGGTCCACACATTGGCCGGACTAAAAACATGTTTACGCGACAATCTTAGAGCGAACAACGACTCTCGTTCGAACATAACGCGGATATGATCCGGCCATCATCCGCAAAAATCAGACAATCCACTGCAAATCGGCGGTACCCCGGGTTTGCCCGGCGCCGTCCCAATGCGGCGACGGCGTTCACGAGATCGCGATCACTGCGCCGCAGCAAACCAGTCTGCCTTGCAGGGGACCGGCCATCGGAGGAGGATCGCGAACTTAAAAAAATAACCGGGAGGAACACCATGCAGAGCAGCTCTCAGATCGATCAGGTTTTGCGCCAGAAAAGCGAGGCACAAGAAATTCCGGGCGTCGTCGCGATGGCCGCGACCGGCAAGGAAGTGATCTACCAGGGCGCGTTCGGCAAACGCGACCTGTCCAAGGATACCGCGATGACGGCGGACAGCGTGTTCTGGATCGCCTCCATGACCAAGGCGATCACCGCGGCCGCGGCAATGCAGTTGGTCGAGCAGGGCAAGCTCTCGCTGGAAGCTCCAATCGGCAAACTGCTGCCCGACCTCGCGATGCCCCAGGTGCTGGAAGGCTTCGATGCCAACGGCGAACCAAAATTGCGGCCCGCCCGTAACGCGGTCACGCTGCGTCATCTGCTGACCCATACCGCCGGCTTCTGCTACGACATATGGAACGGCGACATGGTGCGATATCTGGAAAAGACCGGCACGCCCACCATCACCACCTGCAAGAACGGCGCGCTGAAGACGCCGATCATGTCCGATCCCGGCACGCGCTGGGAATACGGCACCAACATCGATTTCGTCGGCAAGGCCGTCGAGGCGACCAGTGGCGTCCGCCTCGGCGTCTATCTGCGCGACCATCTGTTCAAGCCGCTCGGCATGACCGACACCGGCTTCAAGATCGGAGAGGCGCAACGCGCGCGTCTCGTCGCCATGCACGCGCGGGGTGAAGACGGATCGCTGGCCCCGATTCCGTTCGAACTCGAGCAGGACCCGGAATTCCACATGGGCGGCGGCGGGCTCTACGGCACCGCCGGCGACTACATCCGCTTCACCCAGATGATCCTCAACAATGGCCGCGGCAACGGCAACCAGGTGCTGAAGCCGGAGACCGTCGCCATGATGGGGCAGAACCACATCGGCGACATCAACATGACGAAGCTGACGTCGGCTGTCGCATTCGCGAGCAACGATGTCGATCTCTATCCCGGCATGGACAAGAAATGGGGCCTGAGCTTCATGATCAACAGCGCCAGGACGCCGGAAGGCCGCAGCCCCGGCAGCCTCGCCTGGGCCGGCCTCGCCAATACCTATTACTGGATCGATCCGTCCCGCGACATCACCGGCGTGATCCTGATGCAGGTATTGCCGTTCGTCGACGGCAAATGCCTGGAGGCTTTCGCCGGCTTCGAAAGCGGCGTGTATGCCGGGCTGGATGCGGCACAGCGCGCGGCGTGAGCTTACTCCCCTCCCCCTTGCGGGGTACGATCGAGCGAAGCTCGATCGCGGGTCGGGGTGGGGGTAGTCGCGAGGTTTGCACTTGTGGCTCACCCCCCACCCCAACCCTCCCCCGCAAGGGGGAGGGAGAAGGAAGATCACGCGCTCAGCGTGTAGGAATTTTCGGTGACATAGGGCCCGCCGCCGGTGGAAGCCCGCGACGAGAACAGCACGAAGCGCGACGCCGTGAACACCCGGGTCGGGAAATAGCCGCGTACCGACAAATAATCCGCCACATCCTGGTTGGAGGCATCGCGCAACCGCGCCAGCGTCACATGCGGGGTGAATTTGCGGCCCTCGGGGTCGAGGCCGAATCGCTGCATCAGCCGTTCGAGCTCGGCCTGCAGCTCGATCAAAGGCCGGCTTGGGACGATCGATGCCACCACCGCGCGCGGCTTGCGTCCGCCAAAACTCGACAGGCCCTGCAAGGCGACCTCGAACGGCTTGCGGTTGACCCGGAACAGGATCGAGGCGATTTCATTTGCCGCAACGCCGTCGATATCGCCGATGAAGCGCAAGGTGACGTGGTAATTTTCGGGGTCGATCCAGCGGGCGCCAGGAAGGCCGCCACGCAAATTGGAAAGCGTCTGGCCGATCTCGGCCGGGATTTCCAGTCCAGTGAACAAACGCGGCATCGCAAACTCCTCGATGCAGGGGCAGATCCCGAAATATCCACCTGAGAACATTTCGACCGGATCAGGCCCGAACAAAAAGTCCGGCGACGAATCACCGTCAACAATTTTTACCGTAGTTATGTGACTCTGCGAAGCATTTGGCTCCATCTTACCGGAAAGGTTGACATAAAAGCTGGTGTTAAGGTTGAGCCTGCCGGTTTTTCAACTGCGTTGCCCAGACTTCGCGCCGAGAAATGCCTCAACGCTAGGCAGGATCGCCTTGACGATGACGTCGACCCCTTCAGCCGTCGGGTGAATCCCATCGCCCTGGTTGAGCTTGGCATCGCTAGCCACGCCCTCCAGGAAAAACGGATAGAGCGGCACCTGGAACGCCTTCGCCAGGTCGGGATAGATCGCGTTGAACTGCGCGGCGTATTCAGGCCCGAAATTGGGCGGCGCCAGCATGCCGCACAACAGCACCTTGATGTTGCGCGCTTTCAGACGCGTCAGGATCTGCTCCAGTGCGGCGCGTGGAACCTTGGGATCGATCCCGCGCAACGCGTCATTGGCGCCGAGTTCGAGGATCACGGCCTCGGTGCCTTCCGCAACCGACCAGTCGAGCCGGGCGAGGCCTCCCGAGGTGGTGTCGCCGGATACCCCGGCATTGACCATCTCGACCTCTATCCCCTTGTCTTTCAGAGCCTTTTGCAGCCGTACCGGAAACGCCGCAGTGGCCGGCAGGCCATAGCCTGCGCTGAGCGAATCGCCGAGCACGACAAGCTTGACCGGCTTGGCCGCCGGCCCTTGCGCGACAACGGGTCCCGCCATTAACAGTCCCCCGGTCAGGCCCAGAACCAGCCACCGCAGAAACAAGCGCGGCAGCCTCTCGACCGCCGCAAACCAATAGCCATATGAAACGTGCATGGACAGTCTCATCGAATCCCCGTCATCGGCCGGTCTCAAGCCGGACACCATTTCCATCTCGAACGTCAATCTCTCGCTCGGCGCCGGCCCGGCGCGGGTTCATATCCTCAAGGATATCAGCCTGCGGGTACGCGCCGGTGAGGCGATCGGCCTGATCGGGCCGTCAGGTTCGGGGAAATCCACGCTGCTGATGGTGATGGCGGGATTGGAGCGTCCTGACAGCGGAGAGGTAGTGGTCAGCGGCACCGCTTTCAACGCCCTCGACGAAGACGCGCTGGCGCGGTTTCGCGGCCGCCATGTCGGCATCGTATTCCAGTCGTTTCACCTGATCCCGACCATGACCGCGCTGGAGAACGTCGCGGTGCCGCTCGAACTGGCCGGCAATCCCGATGCGTCGGCGCGCGCCACACGCGAACTGACCTCGGTCGGCCTCGGCGACCGGCTGCACCATTACCCCACGCAATTGTCCGGCGGCGAGCAGCAGCGCGTCGCGCTGGCCCGTGCGCTGGCGCCCGACCCGGCGATCCTGGTGGCGGATGAGCCGACCGGAAATCTCGACGAAGCCACCGGCAAACAGATCGTCGACCTTTTGTTCACCAAGCACGCCGAACGCGGCATGACCCTGGTGCTGGTTACCCACGACACTTCGCTGGCGCATCGCTGCGATCGGGTGGTGCGGCTGCGCTCTGGCCGGATCGACGCCCCGGTTGCCGACAGGCAATGGGTCGAGACGGCATAATTCATGACCCTTGCCCTGGAACGCACCCCTCGCGGCCGCGCGTCTTCGCTGGCCTTGCGCTACGCGCTGCGCGAATTGCGCGGCGGCCTGCGCGGCTTCTATGTTTTCATCGCCTGCATCGCGCTCGGCGTGATGGCGATCGCCGGCGTCGGTTCGGTCGCGGCGAGCCTTGGCGAAGGGCTTGCGCGCGAGGGCCGTACGCTGCTCGGCGGCGACGCGGCGTTTTCGCTGATCCAGCGCGAAGCCAAGCCGGATGAACTGGCGTTTCTCAAGTCGCGCGGACAAGTCTCGGTCGCGGCCACGCTGCGCGGCATGACGCGCACACAGGACGGCCGGCTCGCGCTGGTCGAGCTCAAGGCCGTCGACGGCGCCTATCCCATGCTGGGAGAACTGACACTCGATCCGAAAATGCCGGTTGCCGACCTGCTGGCCGAGCGCGACGGCGCGTTCGGCGCCGCGGCCGATGCCACTTTGCTGGCGCGGCTCGGCCTGAAACTCGGCGACCATGTCACCGTCGGCAGCGCCAACTTCGCCATCCGCAGCGTGGTCAGCGCCGAGCCCGACAAGCTCGCCGGCGGCGTCGGCTTCGGCCCGCGCTTTCTGGTCAGCGAAACCGCCTTGCGCGCCACTGAATTGTTGCAGCCCGGCAGCCTGGTGCGCTGGATCTACCGGCTGAAGCTGCCAGACAATGCGGCCGACGAGCGTGCCGCCAAGCAGTTGATCGACAGTGCGCGAAGCGCGC
>JAQGJF010000130.1 GCA_028290765.1 Tardiphaga sp. | reverse complement strand
TACATCGTGGCTTCGTAGCCCATGCCGCAGCCGGAGGTGACGAAATCCTGCTGGCCGTAGTTGGCGCCGGCGGAGGTGTTGACGACGACGATTTCGAGCGGCTTCAGCGTATGGCCGATGCGCTTGAGTTCGGTCTCGACGTCCTTGGCGGTGGCGACGTAGCCGTCTGGAAAATGCCGGAAATCCAGCTTCACGCCGGGCTGCATGCACCAGTCGAGCGGCACCTCGTCGATGGTCCATGACCGCTCGCCGCGATTCATGGTCGGGTGGAAATGCCACGGCGCGTCGAGATGGGTGCCGTTGTGGGTGGAGAGGTTGACGATCTCCACCGCCCAGCCTTGGCCGTCCGGCAGATCCTCGGCTTTCAGCCCCTTGAAGAAGTCCAGTATCCGCGGCAGTCCCTGCTGGTGATCGATGTATTGAATGGTCGGATGGTTACCCGGCGGATCCGCCGGCACGTCGTTCTGCAGCGGCACGGAAATGTCGATCAGTCTGCGCGCCATGCGCGTCCTCCTATGCTTGGTTTGTTTCCGTCATTGCGAGGAGCTCTTGCGACGAAGCAATCCAGTCTTTCCCCTTCGGCTCCTGGATTGCTTCGCTTCGCTCGCAATGACGGGGCTAATGTCTCCGATCAAGCGTCAAGCGTCCTGACGCTCGACCTTGTTCTTCAAAATGCCGATCTTCTCGACTTCGAGTTCGATCGCGTCGCCATGTTCGAGAAACTGGCCGAGCTCGAGCCCGCAGCCGTTGCCGACGGTGCCCGAACCGATGAACTCGCCGGGCATCAGGGTCTCGTCCTTGGTGACATGGGCGATGATTTCCTCGAACGAGAACAGCATGCCCTTGGTGACACCCTGCGAGCGCATCTTGCCGTTGATGCGGCATTCCATTTTCAAATTATAGGCATCGCCGATCTCGTCCGGCGTCACGATCCAGGGACCGAGCACATTGCCGCCGTCAAAACTCTTGCCCTTGGCCGGGCCGAGCCGGCCTTCCATCTCGATGCGCTGGGCATCGCGGGCCGAGAAGTCGTTGAAGATGGTGAAGCCGAAATTGTGATCGCGGGCTTTGGCTGCGGAAATGTTGGCGCCCTTGTTCTTGGTGATGATGCCGAATTCGAGTTCGTAATCCATCGTCTGGCTGTAGCGCGGCCATTTCACCGTGGTGTTGGTGCCGCGCACGCTGAAGCGGTTGGTGATGTAGTAGATCGGCTGTTTGCGATAGATCTCGGGCAATTCGGGCAGCGGCTCAGCTTCGAGGCGCTTGAGTTCGGCTGTGTCGCCTTTGGCGCGCGCCATCAGCTTCATCATGCCGCGCGGCGCCTGCAGGATATGCGTCGCAAACGACATGCCGTCGCGCATCTGGCGCGGTTCGGGCACCGGAGCCAGGATATCGGCCTTGGCGACGTCGATCGAAAGGGTCTCATCCTTGCCATGGGCGTCGAACGCCTTGCGCGCAATATCGAGCGCGATGTCGCCGGCATCGATCAACGAAAGCATTGATTTGAAAGGTGAATTATCGCTTCCAAGGCGCTGGACCGCGGCCGCGAGGTCGAGCATGCGGCTGTCTTGGCTGTGGACCAAACCGACCCGCGGTCCCTCTTTGGCCTGGTATGTCGCAAGTTTCATCCCATAATCCCTTGTTCTTCGAAAAAATATATGATGTAAGATAATATCGATAAAACAAAACGATGCAAATCATTTTTGCCGGGAGGGGAAATATGCGGAATTTCATGGCGGGCGTTGCGACATTGGCGGCGCTGGTGCTGGCCAATGGCGCGCAGGCGCAGACGAAAATCCAGGTCGGATGCACCGCCACCACCGACTGCGCTTCGGCGATGGTCGGCGTCGATGAAGGCATCTTCAAGAAGCTCGGTCTCGACGTCGAGATGACGCTGATCGGCATCAACTCCAATATTCCCGCCGCGATCCTGTCCAACTCGATCCAGATCGGCGGCCCGACCTCGACGGTGTTCCTGCAGGCCGTCGATGGCGGCCTCGATCTGGTTGCGGTCGCCGGTGCCTCGATCATGAGCAAGAGTTCGAACGACGCCATCGCGGCGTTTACCCGCACCGGGGTCGACGCCAGGGAAGCCAAGGACTTCGTCGGGAAGAAAGTCGGCGCGCCGGGGCTCGGCGCCTTCCTGCATGTGCTGTTCGTGAAGTGGCTGGTGGAAAAGGGCGTCGACCCCAAGAAGGTCAACTTCGTCGAGGTCACGTTCCCGACCCAGAACGACGTGCTGAAGTCCGGCAGTGTCGATGCGGTGCTGACCGCCGAGCCGTTCGTGGCGCGCATGACCGCGGCCGGCACCGGCCAGGTCGGCGCGCGCTATGCCGCCGACCTGCAGCGCAATGAGCCGATCATCTTGTATGCGGCATCGCGCGAATGGGCCGAGAAGAATCCCGACGCGATCAGGAAATTCCGCGAGGGCATCGCCGAGGCCGCCAAGATCGTCAATTCGGATCGCGACAAGGCCAGCGCGGCGATTTCCAAATTCACCAAGCAGCCGATCGAGCTGGTCAAGGCGACGGTGCCGAACTATTCGGAACCGGTGCTGAAGGGCGAGCAGCTCGCCTGGTGGATCGACATCATGTCGTCGCAGAAGATGCTGCAGGGCAAGGTCGATCTCAACAAGCTGATGCTGAAATAACATGGCACCGTAGGATGGGTTGAGCTCTTCGCGAAACCCATCATTCACAGGCCGCGGAGGTGATGGGTTTCGCGAGCGGCTCAACCCATCCTACGGGCAGCGACCCGAGAGAACGGAATATGGCGGCAACGACGGTTGGACATGGCGGTGAAGGTCCCGGCGATACGCTCTCCGAGCGTGCGGCCGGAATCCTGCAGCGCGATATCCTGGCCGGCAAACTGCCGCCGGGATCGCGGCTGGCCATCACCGAGCTGGCGCAGCATTACGACATCGGCGCCACGCCCTTGCGCGAAGGGCTGTCGCGGCTGGTCTCGCGCGGGCTGATCGTGGCGATCGGGCAGCGCGGTTTTCGCGTCGCCAGCGTCAGCCGCGACGACCTGGCCGATATCACCCGGATGCGGGTGGTGATCGAGGTCGAGGCGCTGCGCCTGGCCATGGAGAATGGCGGCGATGCCTGGGAGGCGAACATCCTTTCCGCTTTGTACCAGCTGCGCCGTTATATCGAACGGGTCGGCGTGAAATTTCGCGAAGGCGCGGAGGATTTCGACGCCCTGCACAAGCGCTTTCACACCGCGCTGCTGGAAGCCTGCGGCTCGACGCGGCTGCTGGCGGCGCATTCGGACCTCTACGACCAGGCCTATCGTTACCGCCGGGTCATGATGCGCGGTTTCGACAGCGGCGAACATTTCGTCGAAGAACATCAGAAAGTCGCCGACCGCGTGATCGCGCGCGACGCCACCGCCGCGCGGGCGATGCTCCAGCAACATCTCGAGTCGACGCTGCACTATGTCTATCCCGCCGAGGAAGGAAGCAAATCTTGAAGATCCAAGTGGGCAGCGTGGCCGATTCCAGCACGTGCCATGACGTGCTGATGGCGTTCAAGGATGTCACGCTCGATCTCGGCGGCAAGACCATCGTCGAGAAGCTTGGCATCCAGGTCAAGCGCGGCGAATTCGTCTGCGTCATCGGCGCGTCGGGGTGCGGCAAGACCACCGCCTTGCGGCTCGCCGCCGGGCTCTATCAGCCGACGTCCGGCGCGGTGACCTTCGCCGGCAAGGCGATGACCCAGCCGCGGCGCGACATCGCCATCGTGTTCCAGGACTACGGCAAGGCGCTGCTGCCCTGGCGCACCGCCGCCGGCAATATCTCGCTGGCGCTGGAAGCCGCCGGCGTGAAGTCCGGGGCACGTGACGCCAAAATCAAGATGCTGCTGGAAAAGGTCGGCCTGCCCAACCACGCCGAAAAATATCCGGCGGAAATGTCCGGCGGCATGCAGCAGCGGCTGCAGATCGCGCGCTGCCTGGCGCAGGAGCCGGCCGCGCTGATGATGGACGAGCCGTTCGGTGCGCTCGACGCCATGACCCGGCAGGGCCTGCAGGACGAAGTGCTGGCGCTGGTCGCGGCCAGCGGCGCCACGGTGCTGTTCGTCACCCATGATCTCGAAGAGGCGATCTATCTCGGCGACCGCGTCATCGGTCTGCTGCCGCATCCCGGCCGGATCGGCATCGAGGTCAAGGTCGACCTGCCGCGCCCCCGCGATCAGCTGACCACGCGCGAGCATCCGGAGTTTCTGCGATTGCGCCGCGAGCTGTTCGATTTCATCAAGGCGTCCGAGGCGTAGGTTATGATGATTCCACCGACCTCTCCCCGTCATTGCGAGCGAAGCGAAGCAATCCAGGGCCACGGGAAAGAACTGGATTGCTTCGTCGCTGCGCTCCTCGCAATGACGGAGGCGAAGCTCGCGCATGACGTCTGACCGCCTTAAGGGCTTCGTCTTCCCCGTCCTCGCTTTGCTGGCGCTGGAAGCCGCGGCCCGCATCACCCAGATGAAGAGCGACTCGCTCGCCGCGCCGAGCGAAATCGTGGTCGCCTTCGGCGAGGCCGTGGCCGACGGCTCGCTGCTGCAGGCAACCCGCGACACGTTGGTGTCGGCCTTTGCCGGCCTCGCCATCGGCGGCTCGATCGGTCTGCTGCTCGGGATTGCGCTCGGCATGATCCCGGTGCTGGATCGCCTGATGGAGGTGACGGTCGAGTCGATTCGGCCAATTCCCTCAGTGGCGCTG
>JAQGJF010000081.1 GCA_028290765.1 Tardiphaga sp. | reverse complement strand
CCGCGGGCACCTTGTCGGGAGGCGAGCGCAAAATGCTCGCGATCGGGCGCGCACTGCTGTCGGATCCACGAATCCTGCTGCTCGACGAACCCACCGAGGGGGTCTGGATCGGCGTGATCGAGGAAATCACCGAGCGCCTGATCCTGCTGGCGAAAGAGATTGCCGTCGTGATCGTCGAACAGCATTTGAACCTGGCGCTTCGCGTCGCCAGCCGGGCCTATGTCCTCGATCGCGGCCGGGTCGCGCTGACCGGACCGGCCGCAGATGTGCGCGACGATCCGAGGCTGCTGCACTATCTGGCGCCTTGAACGTCTGGTGCCGGGCGGTTCCCGAAAGACATCCCGCATTGCAGCGACGGACGGTCCGCCTCTAGGCGAGCGGAGACGTCCCATGCTTTAATCGGGGCAACGGGTGTTTTTCAGGCACCCGGACGGCGGCCCGCGATTATACGTCGCAGGCTGCATCCAGGATAAATGTTCGATAGTCGATCAACGGCCTTAGCGCTTCCCTAGAAAGCGCAAGGTCAAAGGGGCGGAAATGTCGAAGTTCAAAATCGTGACGCCGAAGAGCGCGAGCTTTGCCGTGGCCGGCGGCGGGTATGCGCTGGAAAGCGAGGCGCTGGAGTCGATCGGCGCCGAGATCGTCGAGGCGCCGTCCGACGAGGCGGGCTTTATCGCCGCGGCCCGGACCGCCGACGCAATCTACGCCAAGGGCATTCCGATCACGAAGAGGATCATCGACAGCCTGGAAAACTGCAAGGTCATCACGCTCGGCACCGTCGGCGTCGACAGCGTCGACGTGAAAGCTGCCAGCGCGCGCGGCATCCCGGTCACCAACATCCCCGACACCTTCATCGAGGAAGTCGCCGATCACGCCATGACGCTGCTGCTCGCCGGCTTTCGCCGCTTGATCGTGCAGGATAAAATGGCCCGGGACGGACGCTGGTCCGAAGGCCGCCCGATGCTGTCGAAAATTCCGCGGCTGGCGGGCCAGACGCTCGGCTTTATTTCGTTCGGGCGGGTGGCGCGGGCGATGGCCAAGCGCGCGGCGCCGTTCGGCCTGCGGATGATGGCCTACGATCCGTTCATTTCCGAAACGCTGATTTCGGATTGCGGCGCGCTGCCCTCCACCCTGTCCGAGGTGCTGTCGCAATCCGACTTCGTCTCGATGCATGCACCGGCGCGGCCCGAAGTCCACCACATGCTCGGCGAAAAACACTTCCGCCAGATGAAGCCGACCGCGGTTTTCATCAACACCGGCCGCGGCAAGACCGTGAACGAAGAGGATCTGATCAAGGCCCTGCAGGAGGGCTGGATTGCCCATGCCGCGCTCGACGTGCTGGAGACGGAGCCGCCGTCGCACAACAATCCGATGCTGAGCATGGAGAACGTCACGCTGACCGCGCATGTCGCCTCCGCCTCCGCGCGCTTCGACGAGGCGCGCAAGCGGCGTGTCGGCTTCGAGCTCTCACTCGTGCTGTCCGGCCTGTGGCCGGTGAGCTGCGTCAACCCGGCGGTGCTGCAGAATACGGCGCTGAAGCGCTGGCAACCGATCAGCATGGAGCGTGGCCCGAACAGCTAGAGTTAGTCGCCGACCGTCTGCCCGACCATTTCAACACCAAGAGAATGCCAGGGAGGATATGATGACGAACTTTACCCGCCGCGATGCTTTGGGGCTTGGACTTTCCGCCGCCGCGCTGGCCACGACCGGCGCTTCCGCCCAGTCGGCCATCAAGGTGACCGACGTGCCGGCGCCGCAACTCAAGATCGAGAGCGGCGCCTCGCTGCGGATGCTGCGGCCGGTCCGGTTCATCAAGGCCGACGAAGACGTGTTTCGCGCCAACGCCGCCAAATTTACCGAGAAGACCGGCGTCGAGGTCAAGGTCGATTTCGTCGGCTGGGAGGACATCAACCAGCAGACCGCGGTGGCGTCGAACAGCGGCGCCGGTCCCGACATTATCATCGGCTTCTCCGACGCACCGCACATCTATGGCGACAAGCTGGTAGAGCTGAACGAGGTCGCCGACTATCTCGGCAAGCGCTATGGCGGCTGGTTGTTTCTCGCCGAGAAATACGGCCGGCGCCACAAGGACAAAGCATGGATCGGATTGCCGTTCGGCGCCACCGGCGGGCCGCTGGTCTATCGCAAGTCGATGCTGCAGGCGGTCGGCTATTCGAAAGTTCCGGAGGATCACGCCGGCTATCTCGACCTTTGTCGCAAGTTGCAGAAGTCGGGCAAGCCCGCCGGGTTCGCGCTCGGCAACGCCGTCGGTGACGCCAACGGCTTTGCCCACTGGCTGTTGTGGTCGCACAATGCCTCGCTGCTGGACGAAGAGGGCAACGTCGCCATCAACAGCAAGGAGACCATCGCCGCCCTGCACTATCTGAAGGAGCTGTACCCCACGCTGATTTCCGGTGTGATCTCGTGGAACGACGTCAGCAACAACCGCGCCTACTCGGCCGGCGAGATTGCTCTGACGGCGAACGGCATTTCGCTGTATTTTTCCCTGAAGAACGACCCGGCGACGGCCGCGGTCGCAGAAGATACCGAGCACCAGGACCTTCCGCGTGGACTGGCCGCAAGCTCGCCGATGGGCGGCCTGACCATGAACGCAATGCTGTTCAAGCACAGCCCCTACCCCAACGCCGCCAAAACCTTCCTGCAATTCATGCTGGAGCGCGAACAGTATGAGCCCTGGATCAACGCCAACAGCGGTTACTGGGCGCATCCGCTCGCCGCCTACGCCGACTGCGCAGTATGGTCGTCGTCGGGCGATCCGAAGGTGCGGTCATTCAAGGACACCATGGGCAACAAATACTGGGATGGCTACAAGGGCCCGATCTCGGCGGCCAGCGGCGCGGTCAAGGCCGATTATGTGCTGGTGCAGATGTGCGCGTCGGTCGCGACCGACGCCGCCACGCCCGAAGCCGCGGCCCAGGAGGCGGAGCGTCGCGCCAAGCGCTATTTCCGTCGTTGAACGACGCCCTCCGAATTTGCCTGCCAGACGGCTTTTGCCCGAGGACGACGCCATGTCCGTGACGACAACGCTTCCTCGACGTTCCGATCATGTACAGCCAGGCTGGCTGGTGCGGCTGTTCGACCACAAGCCGTTTCTGATCGTCGTCTGCCTCACGCCGGCGATCGGCCTCTTGACGGTGTTCCTCACCTATCCGCTGGGCCTCGGCGTCTGGCTGGCCTTCACCGACACCACCATCGGCCGGCGCGGCGTCTTCGTCGGGCTGGAAAATTTTCAGTATCTGCTGACCGATCCCTTATGGTGGAACGCGGTGTTCTACAGCATCTTCTATACCGGCGTCGCCACCATCGGAAAATTCGCGCTGGGGTTCTGGCTGGCGTTGCTGCTGAACAACCATTTCCCCTTCAAGAGCATCCTGCGTGCCATCGTGCTGCTGCCCTGGATCGTGCCGACGGTGCTGTCGGCGATCGCGTTCTGGTGGATCTACGATCCGCAATTCTCGATCATCTCCTATCTGGCCGTGGACGTTCTCCACCTCCGCACCACCAATATCGATTTCCTCGGCAATCCGTGGTCGGCGCGATTTTCGCTGATTGCCGCCAACATCTGGCGCGGCATTCCCTTTGTCGC
>JAQGJF010000065.1 GCA_028290765.1 Tardiphaga sp. | reverse complement strand
GAGGGATAAGCAAGAGATGCGGCGACCGCTCATTTCATACGCGAAGGACGCTCTCTCCTAAAACTTCGCGAACTGCAGCCTGAACGCGCCGTCCGGATATTGCAGCCAGTCCAGCGATTTCGCCGAGGCCTGCAACGTCGCCGGGAAGGTCAGAAACAGCATCGGCGCATCCGTGGCGATCTGCGTTTCGGCCTCGTGGTAGAGTTTTGCGCGTTCGCCCTGCGCCGGTGCGCTGCGCGCTTTTTCCAGCAAGTCGGTCACCTTGTCGCTCTGATAGCCCATGAAATTGTTCGGACCATTCTTGGTGAAGTAATTGTAGATGTTGCCGTCCGGATCGGTTCGGCCCGACCACGGCGACATGCAGAGGTCGAAATCTTTTTGCCGCAGCACGGTGATGAGGCTGGTGGCGTCGATCTGCTTGATCTCGACCTTGAAGCCGGCCTGGTTGGCCTGCGCCTGCAACACTTCCGCGGTGCGGACCTGCGCCGGCGAGTTGGTGACGGTGATCGTCACCGGCACCGGCGTGGTAACGCCGGCCTCGGCGAGCAGTTTTTTGGCCGCCTCCGTGTTCGGCTTGTAGGGGGCGAAGGCGGGGTCATACACCCAGGCCATCGACGGCGGGATCGCGCCGGACGCCACCGCACCGGTGCCGAAATAGACCGCGCGCAGGATCGCCTGCTTGTCGATCGCGGTGGTGAAGGCCTGCCGCACCTTCGCGTCGTTGAACGGCGCCTTGGCGGTGTTGAACGAGAAGGCGTTGAAGCCAAGGCCCGACGCCTGCTTCAGCGTGATGTTGGCTTCGCGGCCGAGGGAGCCTACTGCTTGCGCCGGCACCGCGTCGACCAGTTGCACGGTACCCGAACGCAGATTGGTCAGCCGCACCGTCTCGTCCGAGATCGGACGGAACACGATCCGCCCGATCGGCACCGGGCCGCGCCAATAGCCGGCAAAGCGTTCCAGCACCAGTTCGGAATTCTTGGTCCAGCTGACAAGCTTGTAGGGACCGGCGCCGACCGCCTTGGTGGCGAAATCGGGGCCTAAGTTTTTGAGCGCCGCCGGCGACACCATCATGCCGGCGCGGTTCGACAGCACCTGCAGCAGCGGCGCATAGGCCATCTTCAGCTTGATGGTGAAGGTCAGCGGACCGGTAACTTCGACCTGGTCGATCGGGGTCAGCTCGCTGCGGCGCGGCGAGGCGGTGGCGGGATCGAGCATGCGGTCGAAATTAGCCTTGACCGCGGCGGCATCGATCGGCGTGCTGTCATGAAAGGTCAGGTTCGGCTTCAGCGTGAAGCGATAGGTCAAAGGATCCGGCGTCTCGACGCTGGCGAGACCCGGCTCGATCTTCAGATCGGGCGTCACATGGACCAGTGGTTCATGCAGATTGTACTGCACGGAAATTTCGAAGAACGACGCCATCAGCGCCGGATCGAGCGTCACCGGATCGGAGACGATGCCGACCGTCAGGGTCTTGGCGTCCTGGGCCAGAGCAGGCAGCGACGAAAACGCGATCGGCGCCGTGGCGATCAGGGCCAGCAAATGGCGCCGGGGAATACGAAGGTTCATGTCTTTCTCCAGTTTGAAATCGTCTCGAAAATCAGTCGCGTGGATCGAAGCGGTCGCGCAGCCCGTCGCCCAACAGGTTGCAGCCGAGCACGGTGAGGAAGATCGCCGCTCCCGGAAACACCGCGAGCCATGGCGCCAGCTCCATGAAGCCGATGGCGTTGCGCAGCATGTTGCCCCAGGTCGCGGTCGGCGGCTGCGCGCCCAGCCCCAGGAAGGAAAGATAGGATTCGGTGATGATGGCGGAGGCGAACAGCAGCGAGCCCTGCACGATCACCGGCGCCAGGATATTCGGCAGGATCGTGCGCAGCAGGATGTTGCCGGTGCCGAAACCGAGCGCGCGCTTGGCTTCGACAAACTCGAGCTCGCGCACCACCAGGGTCTGGGCCCGCGCGATCCGCGCGAACACCGGCAGATTGACCACCGCGATCGCCAGCACCGCATTGTTGAGGCTGGGACCGAGCACCGCGGTGATCGCCAGCGCCAGCAGGATCGAGGGAAAGGCGAACACCACATCCATGATCCGCATGATCACCGCGTCGATGAGACGGCCGAAATAGCCGGACACCAATCCCAATGCGGTCCCGGCCAGCGCCGCCACCGCAACGCTGAGAATGCCGACGAACAGCGACGTTTGCGCGCCATAGATGATGCGCGCCAGCACGTCGCGGCCAAGCTCGTCGGTGCCGAGCCAGTGCAGCGACGACGGCGGCGCCAGCGTGTTGACGAAATCGGGCGCATCCGGCGAAAAAGGCGCGATCAGCGGCGCCAGCAGCGCTGCCGCGGCCGCCAGCGCGACCAGTCCCAGACCCAGCGCCGCGCGCGGGTCGGCCCCGAGCGCGCGCAGCAAGGCCGCCGGGCCAGAAACCTTCAAGGTCCGCGCGCGCAGGATCACCGCTTCGCTCATGACAGGCGCACCCGCGGATCGAGCACGGTGTAGATCAGGTCGGTGACGAGGTTGATCAGCACGAACAGCGTCGCCGTCAGCAACACCGCGCCCTGCACGACCGGATAGTCGCGGGCGAAGATCGCATCGACCGTCAGCTTGCCGATGCCGGGCCAGGAAAACACCGTCTCGGTGATGACGACGCCGCCGAGCAGCTGGCCGAGCTGGATGCCGAGCAGCGTCACGATCGGGATCCGCGCATTGCGCAGCGCGTGGCCCCAGATCACCCGCCGCTGCGACAGCCCTTTCGCGCGCGCCGTTCTGACATAGTCCGCGCGCAGAACTTCCAGCATCGTCGCGCGCGTCATGCGCATCGTCGCGGCGGCCAGCGCGGCGCCGAGCGTCACCGCCGGCAGCACCAGATGACGCAGATGCGCGATTGGATCGACCAGCGGCGAGACATAGCCGGAGGCCGGAAACAGCGGCCAATAGATCGAGAACATCAAAATCAAGAGAATGCCGAGCCAGAAACTCGGCAGCGACAAGCCGCACAGCGCCAGGAACGAAGCCGTATAGTCGGCGCCGCTGTTGCGATGGGTCGCGGCGACGATGCCGGCCGGGATCGCGATCAGCAGCGAAATCACCAACGCGGCGGCGGACAGCAGTGCGGTCGGGGCCAGTGCGCCGATCAGGAGCGGAAACACCGCGCGGCCGCCCTGGATCGAACGGCCGAAATCGCCGGTCAAAATGTGGCCGAGCCAGGTGACATATTGCACCGGGATCGGCTGATCGAGCGCCAGTTGCTGGCGCAGCGCGGCGAGCGAACGCGGGTCCGCTTCCATGCCGAGCAGGGCCACGGCCGGATCCCCCGGCACCAGCCGGATCAGCAGAAATGCCACCACCGACGTCCCGAACAGGATCGGGACGAGGGAGATCAGCCGCGTGCCCAGATAGCGTGTCATGCCTAAACACTGCTTGATTGAACCGGTTCAAATGTGATTTTCTCGGGCTATACTCGTTCTGTCAATGGCCAGGACCCCCGACGAGACCCGCTGAACGCCATGCAACAGGAGCTTGCCCTGCCCGCTGCCGTGCCCATCGGCGACCCACGCAACCTCCGCGAGCCGGCGCTCATGGTCGCAAATCTGCGCGTGGGATTCGGTCCTGGGGCGGCGATCGTGGACGGCGTCGACATCACGCTGCGGCGGGGACAGATTCTGTGCCTGGTCGGCGAGTCCGGCTCCGGCAAG
>JAQGJF010000053.1 GCA_028290765.1 Tardiphaga sp. | reverse complement strand
CATGCAAGGCGCGAAGTATTTCCTGGTGAAGAATTTCATCAACAACACCAGCTTCTTCGAATGGGACCAGGCGACCTACAATTCCTATTTCCACCGCATCAAGGATGCCACTGAACTGACCATCCCCAAGCTCAACGAAATGGCCTATGAGCAGGTCGAGGTCGCCTCGGTGCCGTTCCTGAAATTCGTCGCCAACAAGGGCGTGCACGACGAGGCCGCGAACTACTCGTTCGTGCTGCGCGGCTATGTGCGTCACTGGCTCGCCAATGTCTGGAGCGAATTCGACCGCATCAAGCTCACCGACCTGGTCGGCGACAAGCCGGCGCGGCCGGGCGAAAAATAAATCGAAAGCTCACGTTTTTTCTTGGATAAGGGGCGCGATGCGCCCGATATTGCGTCGATGCGCCGTACGCCCGTCTACATCATCTGCTCGCCCCGCCCGATGGTCGGCAAGACGCTGATCGCGCGACTGCTGAGCGAATTCCTGTCGCTGCAGCGCGGCGCGGTGACGGCCTTCGACATCAATCTCAAGGAACCGTCGCTGCTGGACTATCTGCCGAAGCTGACCGAGACCGCCGAGGTCGACGACACCTTCGGCAAGATGGCGCTGATGGACCGCCTGATCATGAATGACGGCGTCGCCAAGGTGATCGACCTCGGCTATCACGCCTTCGACGAATTCTTCAGGATGTCCGACGAAATCGGCTTCATGAAGGAAGCCGCCCGCCGCGGCATCGTTCCGGTCATCCTGTTCGTCGCCGATACCGATCGCGCCTCGGCGCGTGGCCACCTTATGCTGCAGGCGCAGATTCCGCCGACCGCGCTGGTGACGATCGACAATGAATATGTCGTGCGTGGCGAAATGCCGCCGGCCTTCGCGCGCGGCCGCGTGCTCCGCATCGCCGCGCTGCCGCTGTTCCTGAAGACCTATATCGACCGGCTGACTTTTTCCTTCACCGCCTATCTGCGGCAGGAAAAGGATTCATCGACCGAGCTGCATCAATGGATCCGCAAGAATTATTTCAGTTTTCGCGAGCTCGAACTCAGCATGAGCTTGCAGCGGTCGTAGAACCAATCTGTAGCCCGGGTGGAGCGAAGCGTAACCCGGGGAGCCGCACATCGCGTTGTCCCGGGTTACGCTGCGCTTCACCCGGGCTACGGACTCTGCTTCTTTTAATGCCCGTCGAACGCCATCAGCGTGCGGACCGGGACATCCATCGCGCGCAGTTTGGCGGCGCCGCCGAGGTCCGGCAGGTCGACGATGAAACAGGCGGCGACCACATTGGCGCCGATCTGGCGCATCAGTTTGACGGCGCCTTCCGCAGTGCCACCGGTGGCGATCAGGTCGTCGACCAGGATCACGCGCTCGTCCGGATGGATGGCGTCGGCGTGCATTTCCATCTCGTCGAGGCCGTATTCCAGCGAATAGGCGATGCGCACCGTGGTGTGAGGCAGCTTGCCTTTCTTGCGGATCGGAACGAAGCCGGCGGACAATTGATGCGCCACCGCGCCGCCGATAATGAAGCCGCGGGCCTCGATGCCGGCAACCTTGTCGATCTTCAACCCGGCCCAGGGCTGCACCAATTCATCGACCGCGCGGCGGAACGATCGCGCATCGCCGAGCAGCGTGGTGATGTCGCGAAACAGGATCCCGGGTTTGGGATAATCCGGAATGGTGCGGACGGCGGCCTTCAGATCGTGTTCGAGGGTCATCGATGGTTCTTTCGCGATTGCAGCGGTCATTCCGGACGGTTCCTGTATCAATTGGCCGATTGGCCGAGCCTGAACGCATTCTCGACGATACGCAGCCCCACGTCACCGCCGAGCGACATCAGCGATTCCGGGTGAAACTGCACGCCGCCCACCGGCAAGGTCTTGTGCTCGATCGCCATCGCCACGCCGTCCTCGGTGCTCGCGGTGACGCTGAGCACATCGGGCATGCCGTCGCGCTCGACATAGAGCGAATGATAGCGCCCGATCACGATTTCATTGGGCAGATTCTGCATCAGCCTGCCGCCGCGGACCTGAACCCGGGACGGACGGCCATGCGCGGGCTGGGTGAGCTGGCCGAGCTGACCGCCAAAATATTCGCCGATTGCCTGTACGCCGAGGCAGACGCCGAAGATCGGCAGCTTCTTGCCCAGCGCGGTATCGATGGTTTTCGAGATTCCAAAATCCTCCGGCCGGCCGGGACCTGGCGACAACACCAGGAGATCATAGTTCTGCTGGGTAAGCATCTGCTGGGCATGGACGTATCGTACCACACTGACGGTGGCGCCGACCTGGCGGAAATAATCCGCCAGCATGTGCACGAAACTGTCGTCATGGTCGATCAAGAGCACCCGCTTGCCGGAGCCGGACGCATCCGGAGCAAAGGCCGATAGCGGTTTTGGCGGATCGCCGCGCAGCGCCTGAAACAGCGCCGCGGCCTTGGTCTGGCATTCCTTTTCCTCGGCGACCGGATCGCTGTCGAACAGCAGGGTCGCGCCTACCCGAACCTCTGCGAGGCCGTCCTTCATCCGGATGGTGCGGATGGTGATGCCGGTGTTGATACCACCGTCGAAGGTGACGACGCCGATGGCTCCGGCATACCAGCGCCGCGACGAGCGTTCGTTGTCCTCGACGAACTGCATCGCCCACAATTTCGGGGCACCAGTCACCGTCACCGCCCAGGCATGGGTCAGGAACGCATCCAGCGAATCAAAGCCGGGCCGCAAGATGCCCTCGACGTGATCGACGGTGTGAAACAGTTTTGAGTAGGTCTCGATCTGCCGCCGCGCCAGCACTTTGATGGTGCCCGGCACGCAGACCCGCGCCTTGTCGTTGCGGTCGACATCGGTGCACATGTTGAGTTCGAATTCGTCTTTTTCCGAATTCAGCAATTGCCG
>JAQGJF010000050.1 GCA_028290765.1 Tardiphaga sp. | reverse complement strand
TGCGCTGGCGATGTTTTACGAGTATCGCGAATTGACCCCGATCGGGCGCCGCGGCGATGAAATGATCCGCCGTCTGGCCGACCGCCTGGTCGCCGTCGACCTGCTCGATCAGGCCAGCGAGCTGCTGCAATACCAGGTCGATCATCGGCTGGAGGGCGCGGCGCGCTCGCAAGTGGCGTCGCGCCTGGCGATGGTCTACCTGATGAACCGCAAGCCGGACCGCGCCATATCGGCGCTGCGCTCGACGCGGATCGCCGATCTCGCCGGCGAGTTGCGTCAGCAGCGCCTGCTGCTGGAAGCGCGGGCGCAAAGCGACGTCGGCCGCCGCGATCTTGCGCTCGACATCATCACCAATGTCGGCGGCCGCGAGGCGACGCGGCTGCGCTCCGATATCTACTGGGCGGCGCGGCGCTGGCGCGAAGCGTCCGAACAGATCGAACTATACTACGCCGATCGCTGGCGCGATTTCAAACCGCTGAACGACCAGGAGAAGGGCGACGTGGTCCGCGCGGTGCTCGGCTATGCGCTGGCCGAGGATTCGCTCGGCCTTGCGAGATTCCGCGAGAAATACGCGCCGCTGATGAACAGCGAGAAGGACAAGGCGATCATGGAGACCGCCTCCAAGCCGGCCTCCAACAACAGCGCCGATTTTGCCAAGATCGCCAAGATGGCGGCGAGCGTCGATACGCTCGACGGCTTCCTTCGCGACATGAAGGCCCGTTTCCCCGACGCCAGCGCCAAGGCGATCCTGCCGCCGGGCATGGCCGACCCGACCCCGACCGGCTCGCTGCCGGCGATCGTCAATGTCAGGCAGATTCCGCTGACGCGCTGAGACGCGCGGTCGTCAGCCTCTCGACAGAACAGCACCGACGCGGCAACCTGTCGTCGAATGATCGATCGTTCGCGAGGAGCCGCCGCCATGAGCAAGCCTGCCAAGACCGAAGCCGAACTCATCGCGATGGCGAAGGCGGAGTTGAAAGCTCACGCCGATTGTCCCGACGGCATCGTCATCTCGGTGCTGCGCGACGGCTATTCCTGGGAGTTTCGCGCCACGGCCGATCCGGCGACCGTCGCTAAACCCGGCTATCCGGAATGCGTCGCAATGCTGGTTCAGATCGGGGATCATCTGAGCAGGCAGTTTGATGTGAATGGGTGAGGATAAGCTGCGGCGAATAGCGATGCGACAACGCAGACCCGTTCCGCCTACCCCCCGTAGCTCTGCACCAAACTCCCCGCCACCAACGACCAGCCGTCGACCAGCACGAAGAAGATCAGCTTGAACGGCAGCGACACCACCACCGGCGGCAGCATCATCATGCCCATCGACATCAGCACCGAGGCGACGACGAGGTCGATGATCAGAAACGGCAGGAACAGCAGGAAGCCGATCTCGAAGGCGCGCTTCAGTTCGGAAATCATGAAGGCCGGCACCAGGATCCGCAGCGACATGTCTTCCGGCGTCGCCGGCGGCGGATCGCCGGACAGGTCCATGAACAGTTTCAGGTCCTTCTCGCGAACGTTCTTCTGCATGACGCCGCGCAGCGGCACCGTCGCGCGCTCGAGCGCCTGTTCGACGCTGATCTGGTTGGCGACCAAAGGCTTGATGCCGTCGTCATAGGATTTCTGCAGCACCGGTCCCATCACGAAGGCGGTCAGAAACATCGCCAGCGCGATGATGACGGAATTCGGCGGCGCGGTGGCGGTGCCGAGCGCGGTGCGCAGCAGCGACAGCACCACCACGATCCGGGTGAACGACGTCATCATGATCAGGATCGACGGCGCGATCGAGAGCACCGTCAACAGCGCGATCAGCTGGATCGCGCGCTCGGTAACGCCGCCATTGCCCTGGCCGAGGTTGATGCTGATGTCCTGCGCCAGCGCCGGATCGACCAGCGATCCGGCGGCACTCAGGATAAGAAAAAATAAAACTCTACGCGGGCCCTTCGCCGATCTCACGAAGGGGTCTTTGGACGGCCCAGCAGGGATGCCATCTCGTCTTCGAGATTCTCGAAGCCGCTCTTTTGCGACGGCGGCGGCGCCGGCGGTTCTTGGCGCGGCGCGGCGACGACCGGAGCCTCGCTGCGAGGCGCCGGCCGACTCGGCAGTGGTTCGGGCGCGACCGGCGGCGCACCGATCCGGGGCTCAGCCGGTTCTCCGGCCGGACGCCGCAGCGCGGCCTCGAGGCGCTGCGCCATGTCGGCGAGATTCTGGTCCGCCGAGGAAATCGGCGCGGCCGGTGCCGCCGGGGGCGGAGCGGTCGGGATCGGCGGCGGCGCCGCGGCGCGCTCGGGGCTGCGCATCGGAGGCGGGGTTCTGGCCGAGGGCTCGGCCAGGCGCGATGGATTGCGCGGCATCATCGGCGGTTCGCTGCGCGGGGCCCGTGCCGGCGGTGCTTCGATCCGGGGTTCCGGACGTGGTTCGGGGCGATGCATCGGCTCGGGGACGAACCCGGCCATCGGGTCGCCACGGCCCATCGGCTCCGTCCGCTCGGCCCGCCCCACCGGTGGCTCGGCGCGGCCGATCGGATCGCGATCGACACGGCGCTCGGCGATCGCCGGGGCCGGACGGCGCATTTCGTCGGCGAAAGCCGGCCGGGCCGTCCTTGGCGGCGGTTCGGGCAGATGCGGCTCGGGATGATCGAGGCCATCGCTGTCGGCCCAGGCGCCGGAATCGGCCAGCGGCGGAATGCGGGGCAGTTCGCCCGCGACCGGGCGCGGCGCGGCCTGGTCGCGTCCGGGCGTTGCGCGCACGATATTGGGTTCAACGACGATGTCGGTCGGACCGCCGATCATCAACAGATGCTCGACATTGTCGCGCCGGACCAGCACCAGGCGTCTGCGGCCGTCCACGGCGGCGGCGTCGATCACCGCCAGTCGCGGCATCCGCCCGCGATTGGCATTGGTCCCCAGCCGATTGCCGGCAAA
>JAQGJF010001039.1 GCA_028290765.1 Tardiphaga sp. | reverse complement strand
CCGCAAGCGGGGAGAGGTGCAGGTCCGCGCTCGCGAACAATCTTGCCATCAATTCACCGGCTTGACGCCGACCAGACGCAGCAGCCCGTCGGGCACCATCACGATGCCGCCGACCGATTTGCGGGCGGCGAAGAACCAGTTCGGGTGGTACAGCGGGATCGACGACAGCGCGGTCAGATAGATGTCGGTGGCCTTGGCATAGAGCGCCTTGCGCTTGGTCTCGTCGGCTTCGGCGCGGGCCTGGTTCAGGATCACGTCGAGATCCTTGTTGCAGTATTTGTTGACGTTCTGCGAGCCGGAGCAGCTGAAGAACTGGACCAGCGTCGGATCGGGATCGGGCCGGCCGCTCCAGTTGCCGATATAGGCTTCGAAATTGCCGTTGAGATAGCGCTCGATCGCCGTCGAGGTTTCCATCGGCAGCAGCTTGACGTCGAAGCCGGCCTCGCCGGCCATCGACTGCACGATCTGCGCGACGCGGGCGTCGCCGGCGGTGTTTTCGAATTGCAGCTCGACCGGCACCCTGGTCATGCCGGCGGCGGCGATCATCGCCTTGGCCTTGGCGACGTCGCGGGCCGGGATCTTGTGGGCGGCGTCGTGGAACGGCGACGACGGCGGGATCATCTGGTTGTCGGCGAGAAACTCGCCGTTGAAGGCGACCTTGTTGATAACGTTGCGGTCGATCGAAAGCTCGAAGGCCTGGCGCAGCTTCTCGCTCTTGCCGAGCGGCGTATCGGCCTTGGCGCCGGCGCCGATATTGAACATCAGATGCCCGACCGCGAGCCCCTGGCCGGAATGCAGCGTGAGGTTGGCGTCTTCGCGCACTGTCTTCAGATCGGTCGGCGCGATCCGTTCGCCGAGATCGAGGTCGCCGGCGCGCACCCGCGACAGCCGCACCGTGGAATCCGGCACGTAAGTGTAGACCACTTCGTCATAGCCGATCGCGCCGGCATTCCAGTAGCCGGGGTATTTCTTGAGCCGGATCAGATCGCGCGACTTGCGCTCGACGAATTGATACGGCCCGGCGCAGACCGGCGACGCGGCGAATTCGCCGGCTTTTTCGGACGCCGCCTTCGGCGACACCATCATGCCCGCGCGATCACTCAGATTGGCCAGCAGCGGCACGAACGGATCGGACAGGTTGAATTTGACCTTGTCGGCGCCGAGCACTTCGACGGTCGCGACCGGCGACAGCTCGGTCTTGCGCTTCGAATCGGGCATCGTCTTCATGCGCTCGATGTTGAACTTCACAGCCTGGGCATCGAACGGCGTGCCGTCGTGGAAGGTGACGTTCTTGCGTAAGCTGAACACGATCGACTTGCCGTCAGGTGCCCATTCCCAGCTCTCGGCGAGCTGCGGCACGATCTTCAGATCCGGCGAGATGTCGACCAGCTTGTCGCACAACGCGGCGAACACGAAGCGGCCGGTATAGGTGCCGCTGAGCGCCGGATCGAGCGCATCGGGATCGTCCTGGACGCCGACCTTCAAGGTCGCGGCCTGCGCCGAGAAGGCCAGCGCCATCGTCGAAATGGCCACCAACGCCGTGTAGATGCGCTTCATGCGGATTCCCCTTCGTCCTGCTGAATTCTTGCCCTTGGGTGTAAAACAAGCACGGTTGACCGGCTTTGTAAATGTTCCGAACGAATGAAGCGATGCCGGGGAATTTCCGGCCAGACCCGAGGGTAAAATAACCGGCTTGACGCCTAATCGGAAAGCATATTAGTTCGCTATCCTGACTAATTGGAATGCAATATGCCCGCCGATAGCCCCTCTTCGCCCGTCGCCCGCCAGCAGTCGATCCGGCTGGTGATCGAGCGGCTGCTCCGCGACGGCTCGGTTTCCCGCGCCGAAATCGCCCGCGGCACCGGATTGTCGAAGCAGACCATCTCGGAAGTGATGCGCGACCTCGAGCGCGACGGCTGGGTGGTCGAGGACGGCCAGGTCCAGGGCAGCGTCGGGCGCAGCGCCGTGACCTACGCGCTGCGGCCGGATGCCGCCTTCGTGCTCGGCATCGATCTCGGCGGCACCAAGCTGCATATCGCGCTGGCCGACATGCAGGGCGCGGTCGTCGCCGAGAGCATCGAGCCGACGACCCATGACGGCGGCGCCGCGGTGGTGGCGCAGATCGGGCGGATGTCCGACGCGCTGCTGGCGCAGGCCGATGTGGCGCCAAAGCGGCTGCGCGGCGCGGTGATGGGAAGCCCCGGCATCGTCGATCCGAATTCGGGCGCCATCGTCATCGCGCCCAATATCGCCGGGCTCGATTCACTCGACGTGCGCTCGGCGCTGCGCCAGCGGCTCGGCGTCGAGGTCGCGATCGAGAACGACGTCAATCTCGCCGCGGTCGGCGAGCACTGGCGCGGCAGCAGCCGCAAGGCGCGCAGCTTTGCCTTCATCGCGGTCGGCACCGGCATCGGCATGGGCGTGTTCGCCGACGGCCAGCTCATTCGCGGTGCCCGCGGCGCCGCCGGCGAGATCGCCTATCTGCCGCTCGGCGGCGATCCTTATGATGCGCGCGGGCTGCGGCTCGGCACGCTGGAGACCGCCGCCGCCAGCGCCGGCATCGCCGCGCGTTATGTCGGACTGGGCGGCGCTCCGGGCCTGACCGTGCGCGAGATCTTCGATGCG
>JAQGJF010000024.1 GCA_028290765.1 Tardiphaga sp. | reverse complement strand
TTCCTGTCGAACGATGCCACCGCTGTGGTGATGACGCCGGCGGTTTACGCTACAACGCGGGCCGCCCAGGTCGAGCCGCTCCCTTATCTCCTGATCTGCGCTTTCGTCGCCAACGCCGCGAGTTTCGTTCTGCCGATCGCCAATCCGGCCAACCTTGTCGTTTTCGGTACACAGATGCCGGCTCTTTCGGAATGGCTGCGCTATTTTGCCGTGCCGTCCCTTGTTGCGATCCTCGCGACATACGTCGTGTTGCGGCTGACGCAGCGGTCGGCCCTCGATGCCAAGGTCGCCGCTATCAAGGACGCGCTACCGCTGACGCTTGGTGCCAAGCTTGCAGGGATCGGAATCGCCCTGACAGTCCTGGTGCTGCTGTCGGCCTCTGCGTGGGACCGGCCACTGGGATTGCCGACCTTTTGCGCCGGAGCATCCTTGGCCGCCATCGTGCTGATCATCGCGCGGCGGTCGCCGCTGCCGATTCTCAGGGACGTTTCCTGGAGCATGCTGCCGCTCGTTGCAGGCCTGTTCGTTGTTGTCGCGGCGTTGAACCAAACCGGTGTGTTGTCGGCGCTGGCCCGCGAGCTGCACCACGGTGCCGCGGCCTCGCCGCAAGCATCGTCCTGGGTCGCAGGCATCGTCGTCGCCCTCGTCTCCAACCTCGTCAACAATTTGCCGGTGGGGCTGATCGCTGCGGCCAGCAGTCATGCTGCACAGGTGCCCCCGCAGGTGACCGGCGCAATTCTGATCGGCGTCGATCTCGGGCCCAATCTCTCCGTGACGGGCTCGCTCGCCACCATGCTGTGGCTGATCGCATTGCGCCGAGAGGGCGAGAACGTCACGTCGCTCCGGTTTCTCGGACACGGCCTCATCGTTATGCCGCCCGCGCTGGTGCTGTCGCTGCTTGCCTTGTCTGCGATTTCCCCCTGAGACAGACAATCGTCGGCTGGAGACTGAGAAAAATTGTGTTCAAGGACGACGGTCAGTCGAGAGGAAGGATCGCTTCAATCCAGGCTCATGGCGAGCTTTTTACTCCGAACCTCTTCTCGAACTCCAGCACATTGACAATGCCGCGGCGATGGATGCTATCGCCATCCGTCCTCTGCCCTTGATATAATACTGCCGTTCATCGGCGTTCGGATGCCAGTACATCTTGCGAATCCCGCCAGGACGAACCGTTACCGGCGCCGCCGCGATCATCGTTGCGACATTGAAGTTGCTTCTGTCTGCAACCCGCACTTCGCCACCTTTGGATTCCTTCTCTGAGGCTGTTCCCTGATGCCGCCGGCCGTCAGCCGCATATTGACGCCCGTGATGTGCTTGAAATTACGAAATCAGGTTGCGTCACCTCGCGCGGCCAACCGCCGTTCTGAACGCGCTTTGGCGCATTGTTGAATGAGGCTCCGTCCATCGGCATACCGCCGACATCGGTGGCCAGCGGAAATTGCGCTGAGAGAAACTGATTACCGATAGCCGCGCTGTGCGGGACGGGATCCGCAAGAATTTCCGGAGCTTTGGCATTGATCGCGCCTTGCGGCGGCTGGCCCGGATTACCGAAGGGGGCTGCGCGCGCCGCGGTTGCAACGGCGCCTGCAGCAGACACGGCCAACACATAGGTCTCGAAAACATGGCTGTCGATCCTCTGAACAATCGACTGCGGGTGAGACGACGTCGTCCGGGGATGGTGCTCGCAGCATCCTTCTCCACGAAATCATGATGATCGCTCAAGTCGATGCAGTTGGCCATCGAGAACATAGCCTGTCAAAGTATGTTCATTCGGCGGGCGCCGGCTGCTCGGCGTTGCCGGAGGCCGCCGGCTTCCGCTTTTCCCCGAACATCCAGCTCTGCAGCCGGTCGAGGTAGATATAGACGACCGGCGTCGTATAGAGCGTGAGAATCTGCGACAGAGCGAGGCCGCCGACGATGGCGTAACCGAGCGGCTGGCGGATCTCCGATCCGACCCCCGTACCCACCATCATGGGCACGCCACCGAGCAGCGCCGCCATCGTGGTCATCAGAATCGGCCGGAAGCGCAGGATGCAGGCCTGGTAGATCGATTCTTCCGCCGTCAGGCCTTCGCTGTGTTCGACCTGCTGGGCAAAATCGACCAGCATGATGCCGTTCTTCTTGACGATGCCGATGAGCAGTATGAGGCCGACGATAGCGATCACGCTCAGGTCGACATGTACGGCCATCAGCAGCAACAGCGCGCCGATGCCGGCCGAGGGCAGGGTCGAGATGATCGTGATCGGGTGGATCAAGCTCTCGTACAGCACGCCGAGGATCAGGTAGATGACAAACAGCGCCGCGAGTATGAGGATCGGCGTGCTCTTCAGCGACGCGCCGAAGGCCTGGGCGTTGCCCTGGAAGCTGGTCTGCAGCGAGAGCGGCGCGTTCAGCTCCTTTTCCACCTTCTGAATGCCGCTTACCGCTTGGCCGATCGCGGTGCCCGGCGCGAGATTGAAGGAGATCGTCACCGAGGGGAACTGGCCCTGGTGATTGACCACGAGCGGCGCAACCTTCACCACCGAATCGACCAGCGTGGATAACGGCACCTGCTGCCCGCTCGATGATTTGACGTAGATACCGTTGAGCGCTTCAGGTCCGTACTGGAATTTGGGGTTGACCTCCAGAATGACATGGTACTGCTGCAGGGTAGTATAAATGGTCGAGACGATACGCTGGCCGAAGGCGT
>JAQGJF010001141.1 GCA_028290765.1 Tardiphaga sp. | reverse complement strand
GCTGCGTTCGCCGTCCTACAAACGGCTGGCATGGCAGGATCTGCGTTCGATCGCCAAGGAATTGAACAAGGCGCAAGACAAGGCGCAGGAGCAGGCGACGACGTCGCCGTCCTGAGCGGGCGATTTCAGAGACCGATTTCCAAGATCCGATTTCAAAGATCCGATTTCAAAGATCCTGATTTCAAAGATCCTGGCGCAGCCGTTTGCTGCTTCGGGTCAGCGCGCGAAACCACAATGCGATCCGGCGAACCGGCTTTCGCTCCAGAACCCGCGGCAGCGAACGGGCGTAGTGCGGATTCTCGCTGCGGATCTCGACGAGATCGTGGATCCGGTAACACGGCTGAAACATCGGTACGCGATCAGAATTCGGCATGATGCTTCCCTGACAGATGGCGAACGAGGTTTCGAATCTCTCGACAATAGCGAAGCGCAGTCGAAAGATGTCTCGCCCTAAACGTGGCGCGATGTTCAATAGTGCACACCTTCGAACATTTAATTGAAGGTGATGTGACTTAATCATTTGCGCGAGGATGAGTTTTGCACCTTCGAGGTTTCTAATAAAATTTTTCGGTTACGGTCCTCTGGAGATGCGCTTGGATGCTTTTTCGGAGAAGTCCGGATTTGTCGTTTCAAGCACGAGGACGATCGCACCACTTGTTTGACGAAACGGATCGTCCTTTTTCGACCGACCCGATTCGGTGCCGACGCTAGGTCTCCACAAATAAACAATCAATGGTTGTATTGGACGGGGACCTGAAACAAACGTGAAGAGTAGTTGCGGCCAGCGACCCACTCGCGTCGGCGGAACAAGCCGCCTATGGTTGAGCCGGCATGAACGGTGGCCACCGGAACCGCGGTCTTCAGCCAGCGGTTTGACCCTGGTGATATTGGGAGAGCAACGATGATCAGACTTTTTGGAGCGGCTGCAATTCTTGCCATGGCTGCCACGGTCGCCGCACCGGCGCTGGCCCATCCGAGGCATCACCTCCACGTCCATCATGAGCCTCTGATCTCCTACCTGCACAATTACGGCCCGGGACCGGTCGCAGGCACCTACGCCTATTACGACGGTCCGCTGCGTGCCAACTGCAAGCAAGGCGCCGCCGCCTATCGCGGCCAGGACGGTCGCGCGCATCCTTGCCAGTAACGGCGGTTCCGGAGCTGCGCACCCGCGAATTCTCCGGCGGGTGCCACTGGTAAGATTTAGCCATCGCGCGAAGGCTGTGGGTTGGCTTGCGCGTGTCGTACGCTCGTCGTGCAGTTCAGGCCAATTCAACTGCGGACAACCTCCTTCACGTCCCGAACCAGCCTTGACTCTGAGAGAACATAATAGGAACATTCATCAACCATTCCACCTCTCGCAAGCACGGATTTTCGCCATGTCAGAACCTGCTCCGATGACCGACAACGACCGCTATGAACAAGCCTGCAACCAGGCCATCGCGATGTGCGACGGCAACCTGCGCAGCACGATCAAGGCGCTGATCATGGCGAATGAATATCTGGAAACGGAACTGGAGCAACTACAGGCCAGCGTTTCGGATGACCATGCGCTGGGCAGATTACCGAGAACGAAGGGCAGTGCCGCCTAGGGAACAAAGCCATTTAGGGAACCAAGCGATGGCCGATGTCACCTATTACGTTGCGCTGCCGTTCCTGCAGGACGACAGCGGTTTGCCGGCCGCAGGCGCGGCGGAAGAATGCCAGAGTTCGTCGGGCGCCATCCGACGCGCGGAAGTGTTGTCGAAGGCCCCCGGCAGCGTCGGCGCGGTTGCCTTCAGCCGCACCGGCGATCCGATGATCGGCGAATTCAGCGATGCGCAATTGCTGAAGAAATTCGGCGACGTGCCCGATGACCTGAGCGGGCTTTGAGCGTTTGTTTGCTGCTTTTCTTCCGGGACATGTTCGCTTGAAACGCGCCGGTCACGCCGCGATCAATTCGCGCAGCATGCCGGTGATCTGGTTCAAGCTATAGGGTTTCAAAACAAATCGCCCGCCTTCCGGCAGGTCGTCTTGCGACACGCTGACGCGGCCGGAAGTTGCAATGATCTTGATCGGTGGCCAGCGGCCCCTGATGGCCCGGGCGAGCTTGAGCCCGTCCATGGAACCCGGCATCTGGATATCGGTAAACACCACGGTGATATCGAAGCGACGTTCGAGAACGGCGATCGCCTCATCGGCATTGGCAGCTTCGACAACGTCGAATCCGGCGCTCTCGATCATATCGACGGCATTCATGCGCAGCAGAAACTCGTCTTCGACGATCAGCACCACGGGTCTTTTCGATTCTTCAAGACCCATGCGCCTTGCTCCTTCCGACGCGTTAAGCTTCGGATATTGTTTTAGTTCCCGGATCTCCGAATCCGGGTGACCGGCGTCAGCGGTGGTCTCGACGCTATCCCCTCTCCTTTCGCTGCTTTTTGCGCACATACATCGCGCGATCCGCCTGCTCCAGCGCATCGGCGGCATCTGCTTCCAGGCCCAGCAATGCGACTCCGGCGGAGGCCCCTGCCGATACCGAATGGCCCTTGAATTCAAAGGCGAGTCGATCGATCGCGTCTTCCAGCAGCGCCGCCTTGGCCAGCGCATCGGCCTCGGTCAAATTCCACAGCAGCAGCACAAACTCATCGCCGCCGAGCCGTCCGATGACATCAGATGCGCGCACGTGCCGTTGCAGCACGCCCACCACAGCCTTCAGCACCTCGTCACCCGCGGCGTGGCCGAAGGCGTCGTTGATCGGCTTCAGCCGGTCGACATCGAGCACGATCAGCGCGCCGGTGGCGCGGTAGCGCCTTATATAGGCGACCGCGCGGATGAGCTCGCGTTCGAAACCGCGGCGGTTGAGCACGCCGAGCAGGAAATCGGTATCGGCGCAGGCCTGCAGGTCCTCGATTTTGGCCAGTGCCTCGGCGAGCTGTCGCCGGAGCCGGCGAATCGCCAAGGCCGCATCGGGCTGCGCCAACAGCTTCGGGTCCGCCTTGGCCCGCTTGGACCCGGGAATCGCCATCTTTCCGGGCTGGGGCCGCGCCAGGGCGTTGCCCTCGTGGCGTTCACGAGGAGTTGCGGCACGAGGGGTTGGGGAATGAGTCGTGGATTTCTTTGCCATGGCTGCAGTTACAAGACTTGCCGGTCTTCACCAAGAAAGGATAGTCCATTGCCAACGCCTTGCCCAACGCCTTGCCACATCAAAGGTCGATCCTATAATCCGGCCTATGTTTCTGGATTCCCGAAAGAATTGATTGAATGCCCGTCCCCGTCGCCATCATCATGGGAAGCCAGTCCGACTGGGACACCATGCGCCATACCGCCGATACGCTCGCCGCGCTCGGCGTAACGTACGATAAACGCATCGTTTCGGCGCATCGCACCCCCGACCGGCTGTTCGCCTTTGCCAAGGGCGCCAAGGCTGCCGGGTTCAAGATCATCATCGCCGGCGCCGGCGGCGCGGCGCATCTGCCGGGGATGGCGGCGGCCCTGACGGAACTGCCGGTATTCGGGGTGCCGATCCAATCCAAGGCGCTGTCCGGCCTCGATTCGCTCTATTCCATCGTCCAGATGCCAGGCGGGATTCCGGTGGGAACGCTGGCGATCGGCAAGCCGGGCGCCATCAATGCCGCCCTGCTCGCGGCCAGCGTGCTGGCGCTGAACGATGTGGAACTGGCAGACCGGCTCAAAGCCTGGCGTCAGCAGCAGACCACGGCGGTCAGCGAGCGCCCGGAGGGATCGGCGTGACGGTTTCTCCTCCGGTGAGGCTGAAGCCCGGCGACACCATCGGCATTCTCGGCGGCGGACAATTGGGCCGGATGCTGGCCGTCGCGGCGTCGCGCCTCGGCCTGCGCTGCCAGGTGTTCTCTCCGGATCCGGATTCGCCGGCGTTCGATGTGGTGCAGCACGCCACCTGTGCGGAATACGCCGACGTCGAGGCGCTGGAACTGTTCGCCAACGATGTCGACGTCATCACCTATGAGTTCGAGAACGTGCCGGCGGCAACCGCGATGGTTCTAGCGGCGCGGCGTCCGGTTTTGCCGGATCAGGACATTCTGCAAACCGTGCAGGACCGTCTCGTCGAAAAGGATTTCATCAAACGGCTGGGCATCGGCACCGCCGACTACGCCGACGTCTCGTCGGCACCGATGTTGCGAACCGCGATCGGGCGCATCGGGCTGCCCGCCGTGATCAAGACCCGCCGCTTCGGCTATGACGGCAAGGGACAGGCCATCATCCGTGATGGCGACGATCCGGATCGGGTCTGGGATGATCTTGCGACCAAATCCGCCATCCTCGAGGCCTTCGTGCCGTTCGAACGCGAAATCTCGGTGATCGCCGCGCGCGGCGCCGACGGTCATGTCGAATGTTTCGATGTCACCGAAAACGAACACCGCGATCACATCCTGAAATTCTCGACCGCGCCGGCGGCGGTTTCCGAAGCGCTGGCGGCGCAGGCCCGCGGCATCGCCGAGAAAATTGCCAGCGCCCTGAATTATGTCGGCGTGCTCGCGGTGGAGATGTTCGTCGTGCCGGGCCAGGACGGCCCGACGCTATTGGTCAACGAGATCGCGCCGCGCGTGCACAATTCCGGGCACTGGACGCTGGATGGCGCCTCGGTCTCCCAGTTCGAACAGCACATTCGCGCCATTGCCGGCTGGCCGCTCGGCAAACCGGTCCGCCATGGCCCGGTCATGATGACCAATTTGATCGGCGACGATATCAACGATCATGAAAAGTGGCTCACGGTGCCCGGCGCCACCGTGCACCTCTACGGCAAGGGCGCACCGCGCCCCGGCCGGAAGATGGGACACGTCACCGAAGTGACGCCACCCGGCAAAAAATAGCCTCCCGCCAATATTTCAGGGTTTGGTGCCTTCGACGACGCCGGTCGGGTCCTCGCTGAGCCAGCGATAGACGACCCCACCCAACACACCGCCGATCAGCGGCGCCACCCAGAACAACCAGAGCTGACCGAGCGCCCATCCACCGACGAACAATGCCGGACCGGTGCTGCGCGCCGGATTCACCGACGTGTTGGTGACGGGAATGCTGACCAGATGGATCATCACCAGCGCCAGTCCGATCGCCAGCGGCGCGAAACCGGCCGGAGCCTTGCCATGGGTGGCGCCCATGATGATGAACAGGAACATCATCGTCATCACCACTTCCGTGATGAAGCAGGCGATCATGCTGTAATGGCCGGGCGAATGCGCGTCATAGCCGTTCGATGCAAAGCCCTTGCTGACATCGAAGCCGGCCGCGCCGCTTGCAATCACATAGAGCAGCGCGGAAGCCGCGACGGCACCGACGACCTGCGCGATCACATAGGGCGCGATCTGTCCGACCGGGAAACGGCCACCCGCGGCCAACCCCACCGTGACGGCCGGATTGAGATGGCAACCCGACACATGACCGATCGCATAGGCCATGGTGACCACGCTCAATCCGAAGGCCAGCGAAACCCCGACCAGGCCGATGCCGACTTGCGGGAAGCCCGCGGCGATCACGGCGCTGCCGCATCCTGCAAACGTCAGCCAGAAGGTACCGATCGCCTCGGCGGCGTATTTCTGGGCGTTCATGTCACGACTCCCTGTTTGTTTTCCGAGTTGCAAAACTCTAGGAACAGCCCCTTAACGGTTGCTAAATTCCCGGAATCAGGGCCCCACGAGAAGGATCTCGGCTATTTTTGTGGCTTTCCCGCGCCAAAAGGGTGGATGTCCCCCTCGCGGCCCGTTGTCGTCCTCCGGGCCATACCGGGCTCGCTTCGTCCTGGGCCCTGCGAGGCTGCTCCTCGCGAAGCCGAAGGCAAAGCGAGGTGGACATTCTCGTTTTGATCTGATACATCCGCGCCCTTGAGGTTGAGGGCATGGCCTTTCGTCGGCCCTTCGCTTTCTCAGAATTCCAATCCGATCAATTGAAGAGGATGCCGCGTGCAGGTTCTCGTTCGCGATAACAATGTCGACCAAGCCCTCAAGGCGCTGAAGAAGAAGATGCAGCGCGAGGGTATTTTCCGCGAGATGAAGCTCCGCGGTCACTATGAAAAGCCCTCCGAGAAGAAGGCCCGTGAAAAGGCCGAGGCCGTGCGCCGCGCGCGCAAGCTCGCCCGCAAGAAGCTGCAGCGCGAAGGCCTGCTGCCGATGAAGCCGAAGCCGGTGTTCGGCGCCGGCCCGGGTGGTGCAGGTGGCGAACGTGGTGGTGCTGGCGGCCGTGGCGGTCCCGGCGCAGGTCCGCGCGGACCGCGCTGAGTTCTCATGCAGCTTTAAATCAGATGACGCGGGCCTTTGCGCCCGCGTTATTTTTTTGACCGATGCATTTTCCATCGCGGCGGGCTACCAATAGCCCGGTAACGGCCGCGTGAGACTTCGGCATCCATGGCAAATCCGGTCCCCGATCAGTTTCCCGGAGCATCGCGCCGCGGTGCGCGGGCCTCGGCACTGATGGCGCTCGTCGCGATGGCGCTTGGCGCTGCCGGCTGCTCGTTCAACCTGTCGTCGCTCGATCCGCCATCGCCCGCGCCGGAGAAGGACGAGACCCCGCAAGTCACGTCCTCCAGCAACATCGGTTCGCTCACCGAAGCCATCAGGAACAATCCGAACGATCCGCAGGCCTACAACATGCGCGGCACGGTACTGGCGCAGGCCGGCAAGACTGAAGAGGCCCTCGCAGATTTCAACAAGGCCGTCAGCCTCGATCCGAATTTTGGCCAGGCCTTCGCCAATCGCGGACTGGTCTACCGCAAGACCAACCGGCCCGATCTGGCGATGGCCGACTACAACCGGGCCATCACGCTCGATGCCAGCTATGCCCCCGCCTATCTCGGCCGGGGCATGGTGCATAAGGCCAAAAAGGAGACGATGGAGGCGCTGGAGGATCTCAACAAGGCGATCAGCCTTCGCCCCGACAATGCCGAGGCCTATTACAACCGCGCCTTGCTCTACCAAAGCGAAAAGCAGCACGAATACGCCATCGAGGATTTCACCTCGGCAACCGGTCTTACGCCGCAACAGGCCGAACCGTTGCTCGGTCGAGCGCTGAGTTATCTGGCATTAGGCAAGGCCAAGGAGGCCGCCAGCGACCTCGACGAGGCGGTCCAGGCCGACCCGCGGAACGGACAAACCTGGATTACCCGCGGCCTCGCCTATGAGCGGCTCGGCGACAAGACCAAAGCCGCCGGCTCCTATGCCCGCGCGATCAATCTTCGCCCCAGGGACGAAGCCGCCAAAAGCGGCTTTGCCCGCGTCGGCGGCAAGCCTGGACAAAGCTACGACACGTTTTAATCTGGTGGCGCTAGCTTATTGTTTGAGCATTTTATCCGAAAACCGGTGCCCACCCACGGATCAAGTCCGAGGGCATGCTTTTCGGGATCATGCTCTATCGCGGCAGGACCGCGTGGAACACCGATTTAGCGGCCGACAGCATGTCATCGGCAACCGTGGTGCGCTGCTCCGGCATTGACGCCGTTGCCTCGGCGTGAAGGTCGAGTGGCCGCGAGGCGGTCGGGATGTCGGCCGGAGGGGTCGGCCGTCGCGGATCGTCGACCCGTGCCACCGGGGCGTAAGGCGACCTCGGCGGCGCCGTTCCGTTCGGATTGAGCGCGTCACCCGAGGGCGTGGAGACCATGATGGCCGGCGGCAGCGGCTGCACCGGTCCCGACACCACGCGGGGCGCATCCTGGATCCGCGGAGCGTCGGGTGCGCGCGAGGTTTCGCTCGAACTGCGCAGGCGTTCGATGGCCGCACGCGCCATGTCGTTGGCATCGCGCCGCTCGTCCAGGGTCGGGTTCGCTTCGACCGCCGGAACAACGCTCGCGGCAGCCACCGCAGGCGCCGGGGCCGGGGTCTGCGCCGGCGCAGGCGCCGTTTTTGCGACCGTCCTGTCACGGGGCGCCGGCTGATGCCGACGGGTTTCCACCGGGAGGCTCGCGGTATCCGCCGGCTTGTCGGCGGGTTTCTCGATAGCCTT
>JAQGJF010000233.1 GCA_028290765.1 Tardiphaga sp. | reverse complement strand
AAATATTTTCCGCCGATCCTGGTGCGCTACATCAACTCGATCCTGCAGGACAAGATGCTGTTCGGCTCGGACTGGCCGGTGATCACGCCGGACCGCTGGATGGCGGATTTCGCCAAACTCGAGATTCGCGACGAGATCCGGCCGAAAGTGCTGAAGGCCAACGCGCGAAAACTGCTGGGTATCTGAGCCAGAGTCGCAAGCGCAGGACTATCGCATATGAAAAACGCGGCTTTGTTTACCCTCCCCTGGAGGGGGAGGGTAAGAAAGAGATGCGATGACGGCCCTCGGCACCACACATAAAAACGGGCAGGCAATACGGAGTTTCCTCCAAATTGCCTGCCCGTTGAAGACCTGACCGCTGTTGGCTATCCGCGTCCGGCGCCGTTGTTAACAGCGAGCGATCCGGTTTCATCCAGACAACCGCCCAGCCGGCAAATCGTTCCACCCTTTTTGTTCATTCAGAGTTCCCCATGAGCCTCGAATCGGTTCGCGCGTTTTTCGCCGAGAAGGCTCCCGATATTGCCGTCATCGAAGCGCCAACCAGTTCGGCGACGGTGGCGCTGGCCGCCGAAGCGTTCGGCGTCGCGCCGGACCGCATCGCCAAGACGCTGTCGCTGCGGGTCGGCGACCGCGTCGTGCTGATCGTGGCCAGCGGCCTGTCGCGCATGGACAACAAGAAGGTCAAGGCGATGCTCGGCGGCAAGCCGAAGATGCTCGACCTCGCCGAGGTGGCCGCGATCACCGGCCACGAAGTCGGCGGCGTCTGTCCGTTCGGATTGACGACGCCGCTGCAGGTCTATTGCGACGTTTCGCTCAAGGCCCATGACGAAGTGGTGCCGGCCGCCGGCTCGACCCACAGCGCGGTGCGGATCGCGCCGATGCGGATGGCCGAACTGGTCGGCGCGCAATGGGTCGATGTCTGCCAGGCGCCGGCATGACGCCGCGCCGCCCGGATGCCGATGACGGCCCGCGGCGCTTCATCCGCAACTGGCTGAGGTTTGACGAGCACGCGCCGCGACGGGTGCGGACGATGTGGAAACTCCTCGCCACCGTCGCGATGCTGCTGCTGGCCAGTGCGCTGCTGGCACTGTTCAGCGCCCAACTGCATCGCTAGCCCTTATGATTTTTGGTCAAATCGGGATCGCCCGCTCCGTCATTGCGAGCGAAGCGAAGCAATCCAGGGGCCACAGGAAAGGACTGGATTGCTTCGTCGCAAGAGCTCCTCGCAATGACGGAGCAGGCGATTCGGATTCAACCCTATTCACCCCGGACTTGGCCTTCTTCACAAACCATCATCTCACATCTCGGTGAGTTGCAGGCCACGCGCCGCAAATACGAATGCGATACTTGCGTGCGCTGCAAAAATGCAATCAGCTGCCGGGGCAACACCCACAACAACGGATTTCCAATGAGCGACAAGATCGCACGACGCGACTTTTTAGGCACGGTCGCGCTGGTCGGCGCGGCGGCGGCGGCCGGAACGAATTTCATCGCCACATCGGCGCAGGCGGCGGCCGAAACTGACAACCCGATCATCACGATGTCGGCCGGCGAACTCGCCAACGCCATCAAGTCGAAGAAGCTCAGCTCCCGCGCGATCGTCGACGCGCATCTCGAGCGGATCGCCAAGGTCAATCCAAAACTCAACGCGGTCGTGCAACTGACCGCCGACGCAGCGCGCAAGGAGGCCGACGAAGCCGACGCGGCCGTGGCGCGCGGCGAGATCATGGGCCCGCTGCATGGCGTGCCGATGACCATCAAGGACACACTGGAGACCGAGGGCGTAATCTGCACCGGCGGCACCAAGGGCCGCGCCAATTATGTTCCCAAGGCCGACGCCACCGCGGTGGCCCGGTTGCGCGCCGCCGGCGGCATCATGCTCGGCAAGACCAACGTGCCTGAACTGGCCGGCGCGGCCGAGACCGACAATCTGGTCTATGGCCGCACCAACAATCCCTATGATCTCACGCGCACGCCGGGCGGCAGCAGCGGCGGCGAGGCCGCGATCGTGGCGGCCTGCGGCTCGCCGCTCGGCCTCGGCACCGACGCCGGCGGCAGCATCCGGATTCCGGCGCATTATTGCGGCCTCGCCGCGATCAAGCCGACCTCCGGTCGGGTGCCGCGGACCGGACAATTCCCGCTGCCGCTCGGCGCCCGCGCGCCGGTGTTTCACGTCAGCCTCTTGGCACGACGGGTCGACGACCTGGCGCTGGCGCTGCCGCTGATCTCCGGACCGGATTTTCGCGACAACTCGATCGTCGGCGTGCCGCTGATGGATCACAAAGCGGTGCCGCTGAGCGGATTGAAGCTGGCGTTCTTCGAGGACGATGGCGCTGCGACGCCGACCAAGGAAATCGCGGCGGCGGTGCGCGACAGCGCCAAGGCGTTCATGCAGGCCGGAGTCACGGTCGAGGAGAAGCGGCCGCCGGACGCAGAAAAAGCCTTCACCGTGTATTGGGACATCAGCCGCGGCGACGGCGGCGCCGGCACGCGCGCGTTCCTCAAGAACATCGGCAGCGACCCAATTTCGCCGCTGTTCGAGAAAGCGCTGACCAGCTTCGTCGCGCCCGCGATGGCCAGCTCGACCGACGCGCTCGCCGCATTCGTGCGCTGGGACCTGTTTCGCAACTCAATGCTGCGCTTCATGGAAAATTACGACGCGGTGCTCTCGGCGGTGGCGCCCTACCCGGCGCTGCCGCACGGCACCAGCTTCGACGAGGTCAACATCAAGGGTTTTGGCTACACCCAGATGTACAATCTCACGGGTTGGCCGACCGCGACAGTGCGGGTCGGCACCTCGCCCGAAGGCCTGCCGCTCGGCGTCCAGGTGGCGGCGCGCCCGTGGCGCGAGGACGTCGCGCTGGCGCTGGTGGCGCATCTGGAAAAGACGTTTGGCGGATGGAAGATGCCGACGGGGGTTTGAGGGGTGTAGCCCGGATGAGCGAAGCGACATCCGGGTCTGTCGTTCCCCGCATGTCGCTCCGCTCATGCGGGCTACGGTCTCCACAAAGACAACGTCACTCCACCTTGCTAGAATGATCATTCGGATTGAAGCGTCGCAGCGACGAAAGCGCGCCCCTCTCCCTTTGGGAGAGGGTTGGGGTGAGGGGTTACGACCTATCGATAGGCCGTAACCCCCTCACCCGGATCGCATCTGACGATGCGATCCGACCTCTCCCTACGGGAGAGGTGGCTGAACTCCGCCTGCCGTAGATCG
>JAQGJF010001076.1 GCA_028290765.1 Tardiphaga sp. | reverse complement strand
CGGCCCCACGGCCGCCTGCGTTAACGGAATCGCAAGAAGCATGCCACGGTGCACAAACGGCGTAACTCAATGGGTTCGCTAGGGAATCTCGAATCGGAACGGCGTTTTGGACCCGATCTGCCTAAATTTTAGACCGCAAAAATGTATGCGTAGACGGCAATCTGTTCATTCTGCGGGCAAATGACAGCAGTTGTCTAAATTTCCGGCAGGGCTTTTCGCAGCGAAAATGCGGTTTAGCGGTCGCCATTAACCCGATAGACGCGACTTTTGACGATTCACCTTGAAAGCGCCGCGTTCGTGTTCCATATCAGCCCTACGACCTTGAGAATCATCAGGTCATTGCGAGCCGCGTGTTCTGAGCCCGTCCAACGGTTTCTGGCTTGCCCCTTCAGCTAACCAAAACCGACGCCCCAAACACGCGGGTGTCTCAGACACCCTCGCGCGCTCCTGACTGACCGTCGGGCGCCTGCCTTTTATAATGGAAAGAACCAACCTTTTGACCTCCTTTCAGGATTTCGGCCTTGCCGAAACGATCTCGCGTGCACTCAAGGAAGAGAATTATCTCACGCCCACGCCCATCCAGGCCCAAACCATTCCTCTTGCCCTGACCGGCCGCGACGTCGTCGGTATTGCCCAGACCGGCACCGGCAAGACCGCGGCCTTCGCCCTCCCCATCCTGCACCGTCTTCTCGAGAACCGCATCAAGCCGCAGCCCAAGACCTGCCGTGTGCTGGTGCTGAGCCCGACCCGCGAATTGTCGGGCCAGATCCTCGAGAGCTTCAACGCCTACGGACGCCATATGCGCCTTACCTCGGCGCTGGCGATCGGCGGCGTGCCGATGGGCCGCCAGGTCCGCTCCCTGATGCAGGGGGTCGACGTGCTGGTAGCCACCCCCGGCCGGTTGCTCGACCTCGTGCAAAGCAACGGCCTGAAGCTCGGCCAGGTCGAGTTCCTGGTGCTCGACGAAGCCGACCGCATGCTCGACATGGGCTTCATCAACGATATCCGCAAAGTCGTGTCCAAGCTGCCGATCAAGCGGCAGACGCTGTTCTTCTCGGCGACGATGCCGAAGGATATCGCCGAACTAGCCGAACAGATGCTGCGCGATCCGGCCCGCGTCGCCGTGACGCCGGTAGCCTCCACCGTCGAGCGCATCACCCAGCGCATCATCCAGGTCGATCACTCGGCCAAACCGACCCTGCTCGCGCAGATCCTGAAGCAGGAGACGGTCAACCGCGCGCTGATCTTCACCCGCACCAAACACGGTGCCGACAAGGTGGTGAAGGGCCTCGAGCGGGCCGGCATTCGCGCCGACGCCATCCATGGCAACAAGTCGCAGAACCACCGCGAGCGGGTGCTGGCGGCGTTTCGCTCCGGCGAGATCCGCACCTTGGTCGCCACCGACATTGCCGCACGCGGCATCGATGTCGACGGCATCAGCCATGTGGTGAATTTCGATCTTCCCAACATACCCGAGACCTACGTCCATCGCATCGGCCGCACCGCGCGAGCCGGAGCGGAAGGCGTTGCGATCTCGCTGTGCGCCGGCGGAGAGGAAATGGGTTACCTGCGCGACATCGAGAAATTGATCCGCATTACATTGCCGCGGGAAGACCGCCGCACCCCGGGTCATCGCGACACCGCACCGGCGCCCTCGCAAAACCGGGGGTCGCGATCCGCTCCGCACGGCCATGGCCGTCCGGCCAGGACCAACGACGCGGCACCTGGATCGAAAGGTCCGCGCCGTCGTCGTTCGGCAGGCGGCGGTGGTGCGCCGCAAACAAACCGGCACGAAACCAATAATCGGCACGAGCCGTCGTCGCGCCCCGCGCAAACTGCCAAGGCCGAAGGGATGCAGGGTGTTGCTTTCCTGCATCGCGAAAGCCGCCCGAACACCCAGCCCAACCGTACCCATCGTCCACGCTAAGCATCACTCGACCTGGAGATAACCATGGCTAAAGAAGAGCTGATCCAGTTCGAAGGACTGGTGACCGAAATCCTCCCCGATGCACGCTATCGCGTGCAACTCGATGCAGGACACGAAATTGTCGCATACACCGCCGGCAAGATGAAAAAGAACCGCATCAAAACCTTGGCGGGTGACCGGGTGACGATCGAGATGTCGCCTTATGATCTCGAGAAAGGCCGCCTGATCTTCCGCCACAAGGACGAGCGTCCAGGTGGCGGAGCGCCACGTGGTGCACCGCCGCGTGGCCAATTTCGCCGCAGGTAACGCACATTTCGAACAATCTTACGACCGCGCTCGGGCCACGTCCGGGCGCGGTTCTCGACCTCCAATCGACGAAACCGGCGCCGATCAAAAAATCGTGCACCTCAGGATTGTTTTGGGGGCTACTTTCGCATAATATCGCCTTATCGATTTTCGGCCGGACGACATTAGCTATCCACCGGTACAGCCGGTTTAGACGCTGACGACCCTTCCAAAAATTCGATCTCACCAGCCCATTGGAAAGTGGGCTTCTACTATATCTATCTTGAGAAGGGACTACCCCCGTGAGCATGGGAACCGTGAAGTGGTTTAACGCGACCAAGGGCTTTGGATTTATCCAACCGGACGATGGTGGCAACGACGTGTTCGTGCACATCAGCGCCGTAGAGCGCGCCGGCCTTGGCACACTGCGTGAAGGCCAGAAGATCAGCTACGAAATCGTCGCCGATCGTCGCTCTGGCAAGTCTTCGGCCGACAATCTGCGCGCCGCTGGCTAAACGAGATTTCGTCAGCGCACGCTGCGGAATTTTATCCGAATAACGAAGAAAGGCCGCGCTTGATGCGCGGCCTTTTTGCTTCCGATCTCTCGTTTCATGATCTGCGGCAACCAAGCGATTGCCTGCGCGCAGCTTGCGCCAACCTTCAGTTACAAACCGCCGCCGTCGGATAGGCGACGCTCAGGGACTGACGGGGTCGCGTAAACATCTGGTCGCTGAGGTGGAAGGTGGGTGCGACGAATTTGAGATTGATGTCAAAGCCAAAGGCCGGAACAAAATCGTACCACACCTCGCTGAAGATCAGATACGTCCCCGGAACCAGGAGTGCCGGTGGCACCGGCACCACTTCGTTGCACGCGTGGGGCGCTATCCCCGTCCCGCTCGCCCTGCTCCACTTCACTTTGCCGGTCGTCGTTACCGGATCGACATAGACCTGGGAAATCTTCTCTTGTAACGGTCCGGCTGCATAAGGCGACATCATCGCCAGACCCGTTGTGAACGCGTTGGAAACGTCGGTATCCGTGATGCTCGAAGACTGCGAAATCAAATCGGAGAGCGTGCGCGCGGTCTGCGATACCTTGCGATCCACCGTGAGGCCGCTCGAAACCTGAATGATCCCGAAGCAAAGCATCAACATCAGCGGCATGATCATCAGGAACTCGATGGCCGCCACCCCGCGCGTGTCGGCCGACAGACGCCGAACCTGATCGTGCAGGCGCGCCCGAAGCTTTTGCATCCAACCCGATCCCATTTTATGATCCCGCCCCCGGCTCGACACGAAACGCGATGGTCGCGGTCAACAGTTTTTTGCTGCTGCTGCTGTTGCGAGCGATGTTGG
>JAQGJF010001023.1 GCA_028290765.1 Tardiphaga sp. | reverse complement strand
TGATGGCGGTCTCGGCCGGTGCCAATGTCGGCGAGCGGCTGATGGCGGTCGGCTGGAACCATTATGGCCGGATCAGGGATACCGCGTCGTCCTGGCTGGAGCGGGTCGAGCTCGACGTCGCGCGTATCGATGACGCGCCGCGGACCTATTCCGGCGGCATGCGGCAGCGGCTGCAGATCGCCCGCAACCTGGTCACCGAACCGCGCCTGGTGTTCATGGATGAACCGACCGGCGGGCTCGACGTGTCGGTGCAGGCGAGGTTGCTCGACCTGATGCGCACGTTGGTCAATGAACTGGGGCTGGCGGCCATTGTCGTCACCCATGACCTCGCGGTGGCGCGGCTGCTGTCGCATCGGGTGATGGTGATGCAGGGCGGCCGGGTGATCGAGACCGGGCTGACCGACCAGGTGCTCGACGATCCGCGCGAACCCTATACCCAGCTTCTCGTCTCCTCGATTTTGCCCGCGTGAGCCTGCCGATGACTGCGATGATCGAAATCTCCGACGCGGAAAAAACCTTCATCATGCATCTGCAGGGTGGGGTGGAACTGCCGGTGGTGCGCGGCGTGTCGTTTCACGTCGAGCCCGGCGAATGCGTCGTGCTGTCCGGCCCGTCGGGCGCCGGAAAATCCTCGATCCTTAAAATGATCTTCGGCAACTACCGCTGCGACGGCGGCCGCATCGGCGTCCGCCACGAGGGCGCCTCGATCGATCTGGCCAAGGCCGAACCGCGGCAGATCCTGAGCGTTCGCCGCAAGACCATCGGTTATGTCAGCCAGTTCCTGCGCGCGGTACCCCGCGTCGCCACGCTCGACGTCGTGGCCGAGCCCTTGCTCGCCGCCGGCGTGGCGCGAGCCGAGGCGCGCGAACAGGCCGGACATTTGCTGCGCCGTCTTAATATTCCCGAACGACTGTGGCCGCTGCCGCCCTCGACCTTCTCCGGCGGCGAACAGCAGCGCGTCAACATCGCCCGTGGCTTCATTTCCGATCTGCCGATCCTGCTGCTGGACGAACCGACCGCCTCGCTCGATGCGGCCAATCGCGCCGTGGTGGTCGATCTGGTCGATGAAAAGAAACGCCACGGCGTCGCCATGGTCGCCATCGTCCATGACGACGAGATCCGCCATCTGATCGCCGACCGTATTGTCGACGTGACATCGTTTGCCGCTGCTGCATAAAGGAAGATGTTTGAGATGACTTCGACCGGATCCGAGACCGTCATAGGCAACGCCAGGATCGTGCTGGCGGATCGCGTGATCGAGCGCGGCTGGATCGCCTTTTCGGGTGGGCGCGTGGCCGAATTCGGCGAAGGCCAGGCGCCGTCGGGGAGCGAGGACGCCAAGGGCGACCTGATCATGCCCGGCCTGATCGAGTTGCACACCGATCACCTCGAGGCGCATTACGTGCCGCGCCCAAAAGTGTTCTGGGACCCGATCGCCGCCGTGGTGTCTTATGACGGGCAATTGGCGACTTCGGGCATCACCACGGTGCTGGATTCGCTGCGGGTCTGGCGCGAGGACGGCGCCGAGGAAGTCGATGGCCGGGCCGGCGTGCTGGCGGCGGCGATCTCGGCGGCGCGCGACGCCGATCTGCTGCGGGCTGAACATTTCCTGCATCTGCGCTGCGAAATCCCGATGCCGAGCGTGGTCGAGGAAGCCAATGAACTGGTCGGCCGGCCGGATGTGCGGCTGATGTCGCTGATGGACCATACGCCGGGCCAGCGCCAGTTCCGCGACGAGGGCAAGCTGCGCGACTATTATCGTGGCAAGGGTGGCGGCAGGACCGATGCCCAGCTCGACGTGCTGTTCGCGCAGCGCTTCGCGTTCCAGAAGGCCTATGCCGCCGGCAACATGCGCGAGATCGTGGCGCTGGCGCACCGCCACGAGATTCCGCTGGCCAGCCACGACGACACCACGCAGGAGAACGTCGCCGATGCCATCCGCGACCGGGTTTCGGTGGCGGAATTTCCGACCACGATGGAGGCCGCGCGCGGATTGCACCAGGCCGGCATCGGCATTCTGATGGGCGCCCCGAATGTGGTGCGCGGCGGCTCGCATTCCGGCAACATCGCCGCGGTCGATCTGGCCCGCGAAGGGCTTTTGGACATCCTGTCGTCCGACTACATCCCCTCCAGCCTGCTGATGGCGGCGCTGCAATTGCCGCAGCACGTGCCGGCGATCGATCTGGCTTCCGCCGTCCGCACCGTCACCAAGGCGCCCGCCGAGGCGGTCGGCCTCGCCGACCGCGGCGAGATCGCGGTCGGCAAGCGCGCCGATCTGATCCGCGTCCATGTCGCCCATGATGTGCCGGCGGTCCGCAGTGTCTGGCGAGAAGGACATCGGGTGGCGTGACCGGCGCGCCGACCATATCCGGTCATCGGGCAACGACGATCGGGCCGGGCCGGCTGGTGCTGGTGGTCGGCCCGAGCGGTGCCGGCAAGGATACGCTGATCGGCATCGCCCAGGCGGCCTGCGCCGATCACGGCGATGTTGTCTTTCCGCGGCGCGTGGTGACGCGCGCAGCGTCGTCCGCCGAGGACAATGAACACATCAGTCTGGAGACCTTCCGGCTGGCGCGGGCGCGCGGCGATTTCGCGATTCATTGGGAAGCCCACGGTCATTGCTATGGGCTGCGCAGCAGCCTCAATGATGAGATCCGCGCCGGGCGCACGGTCGTTGCCAACATTTCGCGCACGGTGGTGCAAGCGATGCGTAGCACCTATGCCGAAGTCTCCGTGGTTTCGATCACGGCGCCGCCTGAAGTGCTCGCCGAACGGCTGGCGATGCGGGCGCGAAGCAGCGACGGGCAGCTTGCCGACAGGCTCGGCCGCGCCGTCGACAGCGTCGCCGCGGCGCCGGATGTCATCATCAACAATGTCGGAAGCGCCGAGCACCATGCAGGTGAGCTGGTGCGGATCATCAGGGGCAATTGAGCATGTCGATCATCGCAACGATCGAGGACCTGGAAGCGATTTACGGTGAGCCGAACGACGCCTCCACCGTCAAGGTCGCCGACCGGGTGACGCCGCACTATCGCGTGCTGATCGACAAATCGCCCTTTGTCGCGCTGGCGACCAGTGGTCCCGAGGGGCTGGATTGTTCGCCGCGCGGCGATCTGCCCGGCTTCATCCGCATCCACGACGACAAGACGCTGATGATGCCGGATCGCCGCGGCAACAACCGCGTCGATTCGCTGCGCAATATCGTGCGCGATCCGAGGATCGGGCTGCTGTTCCTGATTCCGGGCTCCGGCAGCACGCTGCGCGTCAACGGCCGGGCGCAGGTATCGGTCGATCCGGAGCTGCTGGCGTCGTTCCGGGTCGACGGCAAGGCGCCGCGGACGGTCGTCGTCATGACCGTGGAGGAGATCTATTTCCAGTGCGCCCGCGCCATCGTCCGGGCCGAATTGTGGAATCCGGACAAGCACGTGAGCCCCGCCGATCTGCCGACCCCGGGCCAGATCCTCGCCGCCATGAGCGAAAACACCGTCGGCGGCGAGGCCTACGACAAGGCCTGGCCGGCGCGCGCCGCGCAGACGATGTGGTGAATTCACGCCATTGTCGCAACAACGTGGCAATCGCTGTGACGACCCCCGGAATCATCAGATGACCGGCGAGGTCACCTGACCTGACGGAGAGATATGTCGCACTCGCTGACCCTGCTGAGACGGGCCATTGGCAACCGCGTCGGCTGGAAAGGAGTGGGCGTCGCCGTCAGCATCGCCATTGCCGTGACGGCGTTCATGGCGCTGGCACATGCGCTCAAGAGCATTGATGTCCATCAGGTCACCGAGGCGGTCTGGCTCACCGACCCCTGGCGCATCGCGCTGGCGGCGGCGCTGGTTGCGGCGTGCTATGTCAGCCTGACGCTCTACGATCTGCTGGCGCTTCATGTCATCGACCGCCGCGAGATTCCCTATCGGATCGCGGCACTCGCCAGTTTCACCAGCTATCCGATCGCCCATGGCGTCGGCGCCGTGCTTCCGATCTCGACGGCGATCCGCTATCGCGTC
>JAQGJF010001018.1 GCA_028290765.1 Tardiphaga sp. | reverse complement strand
GAGCTTAGGGTAGATATCGGCACGCCCCTCGCCGGAATAACGCTCGATTACCAGGTTCTTTCCCTCTACGTAGCCGAGCCGGCGGATTTCCAGGAAAAGCTCGCGCCAGAACCGATTGCTGCTACTTTCGGTCAGCTCGGCGACGGGCCACAATGGGTGCAATATCGCGATCCGGTACACCTTCGTCGATTGCTGCGCCCGTGCGCTAAACGGCAGCATGACTCCTGCACCAATGAACGCAATGAACTCACGACGTCGCATGTGCCCCTCCCTGCAAGGACCACGGCTGCGGAAGGAGGAGCCTAGCACTTTGTGGTGGGGCTCTGTAGATGATCCTTTGAAGGACCGCTTAGGGTCAAAAGCTACAGGTCGTTTGCCGCTGGCCGGAACGCAGGGTCCGCTTTGGCCCGAAAACCGACCTGATTCCAATGCATAATCCGGTGGCAGATGCTTCTCGTCCTTTGTAACCGAGCCGAGGAGTATGGCCATGCAGGATCGAGTGAATGCGACCCCTGAGTTCAAGCGAGTGCCGTGGAACAATGGCAAGCTGACGGGGGCAAAGCCCCCCTGCGACCCAAGCATGTCTGGTCGATCCGGACGAAACTCCAGATCGAAGGCAGCACTCGCGACCTCGCCATATTCAATCTGGCGATCGACAGCAAGTTGCGAGGCTGTGACGTCGTTGCCATCCGGGTCGAGGATATCGCCGCCGGCGGCTACACCGCGGATCGCGCGACGGTCCGACAAAAGAAAACCGAGCGGCCTGTCAGATTTGAATTGAGCGAGCAGACTCGCCAGGCGATCGATGACTATCTAAAGGCCGCCAACAAAAGGCCCGGGGAGTTCTTGTTCACGGGCCGTCGTGGTCCCAAACGCAACATGACAACGCGCCAATATGCGCGGCTCGTTTCCGAGTGGATCGGAAGCGTCGGGCTGGACCCGAGGATGTTTGGGACGCATTCGCTGCGACGCACAAAAGCTACCCTGATCTATCGGCGGACGGGAAATCTCAGGGCCGTCCAGCTTCTGCTCGGGCATACCAAAATCGAAAGCACGGTCGCAGATATCTCGGCATTGAGGTCGATGACGCTTTGGCAATAGCGGAACAAGTTGATGTCTGAAATACCCGGGCAGAGCGGACATGCTCTGCCCGCCCTCTGACCGCCGGTTTGTGCCAGGAACGGACTCATGCGCGGCGTATTCTGAGGACTGGTTCAACCGGCCATACCGCGTGAGAGTTATCCAGGAGATCGAATCCAAGATAGGCCTTGACCAAAATCGCCTCGGTCGCGCGAACGCGTGATCCGAACAAGCGTGAGGCCATCCGGCTACGGACGGCCATGCTCCAGGTTGAAGCCGTGGTGAAGATGCTAGAGCCGGGCTTCAACGTCGCCAGCATCGCCGCGAAACGCCGCAACAAGAGCAATCCTTGGTTCAAGCGCTGGACGCTGTTTAGGAGCGCGGTGGACGTGCTGAGGCGATCAACCGCCCCGATGACGGCGCGGGAGATTGCGGAGGCGCTGATAGCTGGCAAGGCCGCCCCGGCTACCCGGAAGCAGTTTGTTGACCTGCAGGCGGCTGTCTTGGCGGCGCTGCGGAAGCGTGATGGCGTTACGGTAATTAGCGAGGGTGCCCCGGCGCGGTGGCGCTTGGGGCGGCTGGAGGAGTCCGACAACTGAGGACGGGACGCGGCGAGGATATCCGGTCCCTGACACTTACCGCAACAGCGCCTCCCTCTTGGCCGCTCGGCAAATGCTGGGTATAAAAACGGCATCCCGGGAAAAATGTTCCTAGGCCGCCCACTGAAGTGGGGCCTTAGAGCTTCTCTATGACGACTTTTCCTCTCACAACATAAATCGTGCGTTCGCCGTCCGACACCTCCCAGGCAAGGTAGGTGTTCTTCGCGCTGCTGACCGATTTCCTGAGAGCCAAAGGCGTGCAGCGAACGGCATGGGCGCATGCTTCGTTTTCGTCGCGAAGCGAAACGCCTCGACGGTCCGGCATCGTTTGTCCATTTAAGTGCTTATGGAAATAGAATATGGGCATCTGGAACTCTCCCAAGTTCTGTTTGCCACCTACCTCAGGTGCAATATGGTCCGGCGGTTTTCATTTCACGACGCGCAGGCCGTACCCTTGCGCCAGACGTTCCCGGGCAGCTTTGACATCGGGTTGATTCAGGATCTGATTCAGCCGCTTCATGGAGGCATCAGGGTCGATTGGCGGCCAGTCGCGATAGCGCGCGAGCTCGGCCGTCGCGTCGAACAGGGCCTTGGAGATGATCTCGGTATCCCGCATCGCCCGTCCCCGCTATTTGACGACCCGTGTCTGACCGTAACCCTGGGCCAGGCGATCGACGGCGGCCGAGACGCCGGCCCGATCCATCACCCGGAAGATGGCCTCGATGGCCGCGGCCGGATCCTGCTGGTGACCGGGCTGGATGTGTTCGCCAAGGATGGTTTCGATCTCGACGAACACCTGAATCAGGACATCGATGTCTTTCATGGCCTCAACCTCACGAAGAAATGGGTCATCAGGTAGTAGGTTGCGACGACGAACGCCGCAGTGATGACAGTTGCAAAAATAGCCCGCACAAAATTATGTGTTGGTGGAACGTCGTCTCTCACAAATCCTCCCGGATGCCCTTGAAGAATGGATGCCGCAATTTGCCCTCGGCGGA
>JAQGJF010000992.1 GCA_028290765.1 Tardiphaga sp. | reverse complement strand
CCTCGTCCAGCAAGGCTACCTGGTCTCGAAGGAACGTTCCGGCATCTACGTCGCTGAAGGCAGGACGGCCTCGCGGGCGGTTTCCACCGCTGATCGGCCATCATCGTCTGCGGTCGACTGGCACAGCAGATTTGCTTCAGAAGCCCTCGCGCTCGACGTGGAGCCGAAGCAGGCGTTGCCGGCGCAGACCTTCCCCTTTCAGTACGGCCAGTTCGACGTCAGTCTTTTCCCGACCAGCCATTGGCGTGAGTGCGAGCGCGCGGCGCTCGGCGTACTGGAAATTGCCGACTGGGGGCGTGACAAGATTGACGGCGACGACGTCGAACTGATCGAACAGCTGCGAAGGAATGTGCTTCCCCATCACGGAATCTGGGCGCAGCCGGACGAAATTATCGTCACGCTGGGCGGTCAGCAGGGCAGGTACCTGGTCGCCAGACTTCTGGCCGGACCGGGCTCCAAGGTCGGAATTGAAAATCCCGGCATGCCGGATATGTCGAAGATCTTGCGGCTGACAGGTGCCGACATCCGCCACTTGAAAGTCGATGGCGATGGTGCGGTTCCATCCGCCGAGATGGACGGATGCGACACCGTCATCCTCACGGCAGGGCACCAATGCCCGACCACGGCGATGATGCCGCTTTCGAGGCGCGAAGAAATCCTGCGGCGGGCCCGGAGTGGGGATTTTGTCGTCGTCGAGGATACCTACGAAATGGAATTGCTCCGCGAAAGCGGCGGTGTTCCCGCGCTCAAGAGTCTCGATTCGAGCGGCCGCGTGATTTATATCGGCAGTCTCTCCAAGCAGATGGCGCCGGGATTGCGCGTTGGCTTCATCGTTGCACCCGCGCCGGCCATTCGTCAGTTGCGCGCGCTGCGCCGCCTGATGATGCGTCACCCCCCGGGCAACAATCAACGCGCCTTGGCGGTGTTCATCGAACGCGGTTATTACGCAACCTTCGTGGGACGGCTGGCGAAGGAGTTCGGTCATCGGTCGATGGCCTTGCAGGAGACCTCGAGGCGCTGGCTTCCCGATTTCGGGTGGAAGCATCGGGACGGGACCTCAAGCTTCTGGTTTGACATGCCCACGGCTCTCGACAGCTCAATTCTGGCCGAAGCGGCGAGAAAGCACGGGGTGCTGATCGAGCCGGGCACACCGTTTTTCGACGATCATGACGTGAAACGAAACTTTTTTCGACTGGGCGTTTCATCCGTCTCCGCAGACCGGATCGAGGCTGGCGTCAGGATGCTGGCAAGAACAGCCGACGGTCTGCGCGCGCGTTGCTGAACGACGCCGCGACAACATCCCCGGCAATCGCGCGACTTCGCGATCTGGTTCCGTGTTTTCCAGCGCTGTGGTTCTTCAAACGCGACAGTCATGCATGATAGCCTGCCGGCGTCTTCGGATGAGGCGAATGGCGGGGAGAAATCAGCCGTGAATTTCGATATGGGGTCAGCTTTTCCAGGTTTGACGCGCCGCCGCCTCCTGGCCTCGGCGGCGTCAGGTGCAGCGTTCGCCGCGATCGGCCCGGCGCGGGCGCGAGGCAACACCGAGATCCGGGTTCAGTACGACTGGCTGATCGGCAACGGTCAGATCGGCGATATCGTCGCACAGCAGAGCGGATATTTCGACGCTGAAAAGCTTACGGTGACGTTCGGCGCCGGCGGGCCGAATGCGCAGACGGTGCCGGCAGTTCTCTCAGGTCAGGCACTCGGCGGGCAACTTTCAACCTCAACCCAGGCACTGAATGCCTATGGCGCCGGCCGGCCGGTGAAAGTGTTCTGTTTCGGTTATCAGTACGCGCCCTATGCGTATTTTTCGCTGCCCCGTTCACCGATCCGGACGCCGCAGGACCTCGTCGGAAAGACGGTCGCGCTAAACCCGAACGGGCACTTCATGCTCGATCTGATCCTGGCGCTTCACAAGATCGATCCTGCCCGCGTGAGACGCGTAACGATGGGCGCCGATATGACGCCGCTACTGGCGGGCCAGGTCGACGCGGTCACAGGCTTCACGACGAACACCGCGGCCTTGGCCGTGCTTGGGCCGGATCGGGTGGCCATGACCAGCGAGCAGGCCGGCGTTCCCACTTACGCCAACGCGTACTTCACTTTCGCCGACGACTATCAGAAGAACAAGGACGTCCTGGTTCGCTTCATTCGTGCGGTCGCGAAGGGGTGGGCGTGGGCCTATCAGAACCGCAAGGCGGCGGTGGATATGATGTGCGACGCCTATCCGAACCTCGATCGCGCCATCGAACACGCATCCGTCGATGTCGTCATGGCCATCGTCTTCAACGAAGCGACCAAACAGAACGGCTGGGGCTGGTTCGATAATGCCCGAATCGAGCGGCAAATCGAATTGTTCAAGCAGGCCGGCAGTTTCACGACCAGGGTACCCGATCTCGACGGCTTCGCCACGCACGAGATCCTCGATTTGACGGCAGACGCCCGCGCCAAGCTGGGATGAGGCCGTTGGATCAGCCTGCCATTCAACTCAGCGATCTCGGCGTCGTTTTCGGCTCCGCCGCGGACAGCTTGCGCGCCTTCGAAGGGGTCAGCTTCAGCGCGCCGGCAGGCCGATTCATCGTCCTCATCGGACCCTCCGGCTGTGGAAAATCAACGCTGCTTCGGACCATCGGCGACCTGCTGCAGGCGTCCTCCGGCAGCGTTTGCGTGTTTGGCGCGGATCCCGCGCAGTCACGCCGCGATCGGCGCATATCGTTTGTGTTCCAGGATGCGACGCTGCTGCCCTGGCGAACCGTCCTGGACAACGTGCGGCTTCCGCTTCAGGTCGGCAAGTGGGGCAAGCTCGGCCGCGATAGCCGCCGTCCGGAAGAATTGATCGCGCTGGTCGGGCTGGCCGGTCGCGAGGGTGCTTTTCCTCACGAACTCTCCGGAGGCCAGCGCCAGCGCGTCTCCATCGCGCGTGCGCTGGTGACCAACCCGAATATCCTGCTCATGGACGAGCCGTTCGGAGCGCTGGACGAGATCACCCGCGACCGTTTGAACGACGAGCTCCTGAAAATCTGGCGAGCCACCGGAACGACGATCGTCTTCGTTACACACAGTCTTTCAGAGGCCGCTTTCCTCGGCGAGACCGTGGTCGTCATGGCGGCGAATCCCGGCCGGATTCTCGAGGTGATCGAGATCGATCACCGCAAGCCGGGCAACCGCATCGACCGGACATCAAGCGATTTCTTCGAGATCACCTCGGAACTGCGGCGCGTCCTGCAGCGCGCCTATGCAGGCGCAGAGGAGCAATGAGGGTGGTTCAGAAATGGCTTTGGCCGGTGCTGGGCGTGGCATCGCTGTTCCTTCTGTGGGCAGGTTTGATCGCCGCGTTCGATGTGAAGCCGTTCGTGGCGCCCGGCCCGATGGCGGTCGTCAACGCCATCT
>JAQGJF010000967.1 GCA_028290765.1 Tardiphaga sp. | reverse complement strand
CAGCGGCCGTGGCTTGGCCCATTCGCCGTTTTCGCCGAAACGGATCTTGCCGACGACGGTGTTGAACTCGTCACCCCTGATATGCTCGGCGATCTTGGCCTGGTCGAGCGAGCCGGTGGACTGGATGGCGTTCTGCATCACCTGCGCCGCGGCGTAGACGTAAGGCGGCACATAGAAGCCGAGCGGATCGACGCCTTCCTTGGCCGCCTTGGCCTGGTAGCGCTGCAGGAAGTCCTGGATGCCTGGAAAATTCATCGACGGCTCCGGGGCGTAGAGCTCGTAATTGACGACGCCGTTGAGCAGCGGTCCCAACTGGGTCTTCAGCGCGGCGTATTGCAGGCCGATCATGCCGCCGCCGATCATTTTCGGCTTGTAGTTGAGCTCGGTGACCGACTTGATGAACCCCGCGCTGTCGGTCGGGTACGACGCCACGAACACCAGGTCCGGCTTGGTGACCTGGATGGCGCGCACGATCGGCGTCAGATCGACCACATTGGCCGGATAGCTCTTGTCGTAGACCACCTTCAGGCCGTGCTTGGCGGCGAGTTCGCGGGCGCCGTCCATCGCGACCTTGCCGTATTCGACATCCACGCCGGTGATCGCCACCGTGGTCGGCTTCGGATCCTGCGCCATCGCCACGTCGAAGAAGCCGCGCGGCACTTCGGTGCGCGGATCGGGCCCCAGCGGCGCGATCTGGAAGAAGCGGTCGTATTTGAACTTTTCGTTCGGCGTCATGCCGATCAGGCCCATCATCACCATGCCCTTCTGCATGGCCAGCGGGATCGCCGGGATCATCTGCGTGGTGCCGTAGGAGGAGATGATGAGATCGACCTTATCGACCTCGATCAGCTTGGTGTACATGCCCGGCACCGCGGACGGCGTGCTCTGATCGTCGTAATAGACCAGCTTGACCTCGCGCCCGAGCAGGCCGCCTTTGGCGTTGACGTCCTCGGACCACATCTGCAGCGCCAACAGCGCCGCCTTGCCGTTCGGCGCCAGCGGTCCCGTCAGCGGCATGCTGAATCCGAGCCGGATCGGATCGGCCGCCCTCACCGCCTGTGGCGACAGCGACGCCCCCGCCATGACGATGGCGGCACTGAGCGCAAGCATGGCGCGCCGCGACAGCGCGCCCCGAATAGCATGGGTCATCAGATCCCTCCCCTTAAAGTGTTTCTTTTTGAAGCCGCGCCGGTTGGTCCGGCACGGCTTTATTCATCGCCGCGCGTCAGGTCGGCTGCAGGATGCCGGCATCGACCAGTTGATGGCGTACTTCCGGCGAATATTCTGCGGCGGGCTCGTCGCCGGTGATGATGCCGAGCAGCACGCCTTCGGTCTTGCCGGGTGCCGGCTCCTCGCAGATGAAGCGGCGCTGCACCCCGATCGGAAAACAGATGAAATCCTTCGGGCCGAGAATGGCATGCTCGTCGCCGTCGGCGCCTTCCCATTCCAGCCGCCACTTGCCTTCGACGACCATGAAGGTCTCATTGGTGTCGTGGGTGTGCATCGGCGCGCCGTGACCAGGGGTGGCCTTGACGAAGGCCACGCCGAAGCCGGGCTTCATGTGGTTGATCAAAGGCCGAACCGCATTGCCGAACGGGGAATATTGCTCGTCGCCCTTGGGTTGGTCGAAGCCGATCACGCTGTAGAACGTACGATGATACTCCTCGAGCTTCATATCGGGAATGCCCTCCGATATGCCCTTGATATCATCGAAGCGCGCGATGCACTTCTGCATCTCGGCACGGCTTGGCTTGACGACCTGGATTGCCATTTTGAACCTCCCTGATTTTGGTCTTGTTGAAATCAGACTAGGTCGAAGCCGGAAAGCCGGGCAATTGCTATTCGCTTATATACCTTATGCAATCTTCTTATACCGTAGCGTTTTCGAGCGAAGTGGATGCCGGTTCGCATGAAGAAAACGCGTCAAAACAAGAATCTAGAGTCTAGAATATCGGTTCTGACCGATACTCTAGACTCGCAACGTTCGGGCGGCCTCGCGGGCGATGCCGCGCAGCCAGGCGTTGGCGGCATCGCGATGATGGCGCTCGTGCCAGACCATCGAGAGGACGAAGTCCGGCACCGGAAACGGCAGCGGCAGGAACTTGACGCCGGGGTGCCGGCCGTTGGTCACGATGCGTGTCGGCACCGTCGCGGCAAAACCGTGCCGCGCGACGGCATTGAGCATGGTCGTCATGTTCTGGGCGTGCAGGGCGATCCTGCGCTCGCCGCCCCGCAGGCTGAGCGCATGATCGGTATGGCGCTCCATCGTCGAACTGCCGTTCTGTTCGGTGAAGAACACGACGTGATTGAACGCCATGTATTCGTCGAATTCGATCGTCTTGCGCCGTCCGTACTTCGCCTGCGGCACCGCGCACCACAGGCTGTCCCGGAACAGCCCGACCGACCTCAGGGTCGGCGCCAGGTTGGTGAAGAAGCCCATCGCCAGATCGACCGGCCCGGTCTCGAGATCCTGATGCAGGCGACCGAGGTCGGGCAGGATCGCCCGGATCGAAGACCGCGGCGACAGTTTCAGAAGCCGCTGCAGCAGCGGCGGAAAAAACACGTCCTGCATGTAGTCCGACGCCATGATCGCAAACAGCCGCGTCGAATCGGCCGCGTTGAATTTCGATTGCTTCCAGAACGCCCCCTCGATCAGCCCGACCGCCTGTTCCGCCGCCTCGGCGAGCTCCATGGCCCGCGCCGTCGCCAGCATGCCATTGGCGCCCCGCACCAGCAGCGGATCCCCCGAAACGAGGCGCAGCCGCGCCAGCACCTGACTCATCGCCGGCTGGCTGATGCCCATCCGCTTGGCCGCCGCCGAGACGTTCAGCTCCTTCACCAGGACGACGAGACAGCCGAGCGAAAACAGGTCGAGCTGGCGATGTTCCTGGCGGGGGTGTTTGGGCATGCTGATCATTCCGTGGCGGGAAAGGATTGTAGCACCGTCCCGTGCACGCTGCGATCCGCCGAATTCGGCTGTTTGCGGATTATCGATCTTCGGCGGCTAGCCGCGTCGCGGCATCCGACAAGCTGTCGATCGCAGCGCGCACCTCCAGCGTCTGCCATGTCGCGGCCGTCGCGGCTGCGCGGGCGGCATAGAACGCAACGACCGTTTCGACCGTGCGCGCGATCGGCGCCGGCTTTGCCGCTGCGCCGGATACGCCGGAGCGCTTGCGTTGGTTCACCGCTTGCACCAGCAGCGCGATTTCGATCTGCTCGGCTTCGATCTCGATCGATTTGATCTTGGTGCGAAAGCCCGCGACGGTACCGTCGTGCTCGGCGGCCGGCTTGATCTCGCGCCGGATCGTGCGAAGCGGCTTCACGACGTCGCCGCGCCAGGACGCGACGGCCTGGTCGAGCGCCTCGACGTCGCCGTCATCGACCCCGGTGCCATGAGCGGCGTACCACACGAGCGTCAGCAGCAGGCTGACGTCGACGCCAAAACTGTCCTGCAACAGCAGGCAGGCCCGCTGGACGCCAGGATCGCCATAGAGCCGGATGATGAACGTCCAGTGCGGCCCCGTGAGCTGGAGATTGCGTCCGAGCGCGACCGGGTCGTTGGGCTTGGACGCGTCGGTCATGGGCGTTCGTCCTGCTCCGTCTGTTCGCCCCAGCGTTTGACCAGGCCCGTATCGATGCCGAACAGGTCGAGCGCCCGCCCGACCGAATGCGCGACCATCTCCTCGATCGAGGCCGGTTTGGCGTAGAACGCCGGCACCGGCGGCATGATCACCGCGCCCATCTCCGCCAGCGAGGCCATGGTGCGCAGATGGCCGAGATGCAGCGGCGTCTCGAGGACCATCAGCACCAGCCGGCGCCGCTCCTTCAATACCACGTCGGCGGCGCGCGTGAGCAGGCTCGATGTCACCCCGGTCGCGATCTCGGACATGGTGCGGACCGAGCAAGGCGCCACCAGCATCCCCAGGGTGCGGAATGAGCCGGAGGAAATCGATGCGCCGATGTCATCGACGCGATGAACCACCGATGCGAGCTGGTTGATCTCGGCGACCTTGACCGACGTCTCATGCGCCAGCGTGATCTGGGCCGACCGGGTCATGATCAGATGGGTTTCGAATCCACAACTCTTGAGGATGCGAAGCGCCTCGATGCCGTAAACGATGCCGGAAGCGCCGCTGATCCCCACGATAAGTCGTAGCAATGGTGAAGACATGTCGCGCTATCCCGCCCGAGTCTCAGACCGCCGAATCTATCAACACTTCGTCGATCAACGCCTTGCCGACGGCAAGCGCGTCTCGCCGGATCGGCTCATACGGCAGCGCGACCAGTTCGCCGTCGCGCACCAGCACCTTGCCGGCCACCATTGTCAGGCTGACGTCGGAGCCTCGCGCGGCATGCACCAGGTTGGTCATGACGGTGTCAGGCACGCAAGGCTGAAGGTGAAGCCGATCGAGCCGCACCAGGATCAGGTCGGCCGCCATCCCTGTCTTGATCGCGCCGATCGGCGCATGCAGGGCGCGTCCGCCGCCCGCCGTCGCCATGTCGAGCACCTGGCGCGGCGGCAGCACGGCCGGATCGCGCAACGCGCCCTTCTGCAGCAGCGAGGCGAATTTCATCACGTCGAACAGATCGAGCCGGTTGTTGGCCTTGGCGCCGTCGGTCGCTGCCGTGACATTGATGTCGAGCCGGAGCATGTCGGCAATCGGCGCGATGCCGGAACCGAGTTTCAAATTGGCGTGCGGGCAATGCGCCACGCTGACGCCGTTGGCCTTGAGGATCTCGCGATCGGCCTCGTCGGCCCAGACGCAATGCGCCAGCAGCGTCATCGGTCCGAGCGCGCCAAGATGCGCCAGTTGCGCCACCGGCGTGCGGCCGGTGCGCTTGCGTGTGCGTTCGATCTGGAAATGGGTCTCCGAACAATGCAGATGGACGCCGGCGCCGTGCCGGCGCGCCAGGGCGACGCCTGCGACGATCTGGTCGTCGCTGCAGCTTTCCAGATCGTGCAGACCGACCCAGACACGCACGCGGTCGTCGAGTTTTACCGCCTTGTCGAGCAGTGCGGCGGTATCGGACAGCGTCGGGGTGAAGGACTTGGTGTCCGCGACGTAGGGCGCGATGATAGCGCGAATGCCGATGTCGCGCGCCGCCGTGAAGGCCGCCTCGGGCTGCAGGCACATGTCGACCATTGTAGTGGTGCCCGACAGAAGCGCCTCGGCGTAGGTCGCCAATGCGCCGGCGCGCGCCTGTTCTGCCGTCAGGCGGCTCTGCTCGCGCTCGATGATACCAAGCCATTGGTCGAGCGCGACGCCTTCCGCGCTGCCCCGGGTCAGGCTGGAATGCGAATGGGCGTGGGTATTGACCAGCCCCGGCAACAGCGCGCAATTGCTGCCGTCGATGGTCTCGCCGGCGCCGGTGGGAGCCCTCCCTGTCCCGACATCGGCGATGACGCCACCCGCGATCTCCACCCAGCCCTGGAACGGCTTCTCGTCCCCGGGTGAGACGATGAGGGCATCGCGGATCAGCGTGCGCATCGGCATTTCAGACATTTTCAGCGCTTTCACCTCTGGTCACGGCCCGTTCCAGATAGCCGAACAGGCTGAACGACAGGATGCCGAGGCTGGCGAGAACGGTGATGGCGGCAAACAGCAGATCGGTGCGCAGCTCCGTGGCCGAGGTGATGACGAGAAAACCGAGGCCACGGTCCGAACTGTAGAACTCCGAGACCACGGCGCCGACCAGCGCCAGCGAGCCCGCGATCTTGAAGCCGGCGAAGATGTAGGGCAGCGCGCTCGGCAACTGCACCTTGTAGAAGATCTTCCATCCCGTCGCGTTGATCGAATGCATGAACTCGATGATGCGGCGATCGGCCGAGCGCAGCCCGCGCGTGGTGTTGGTGACGATCGGGAAGAACGAAATGATCGAGCAGATCATGATCCGCGGTCCGATGCCGAAGCCGAACCATATCGTCAGCAGCGGAATGATGGCGATGATCGGTATCGCATTCGAAATGACGATATAGGGAAACAGGCCGCGGTCGAGCAGGCGCGAATGCACGATCCCGGCGGAAAGCCCGACGCCGAGCACGGCCGAGATCATGAAACCGCAACTGGCTTCCAGCAGCGTCTGACCGGTATGCATCCACAGCCGCGTGGTGCCGACGAGCCGTGTCCAGATATCGGTCGGCGCCGGCAGCAGCCAGGGCGGAACATCGAGGCCGCGCACCACGCTCTGCCACGCCACCAGCAGCACGCACAGTACCACCAGCGGCGGGCCGAACTGTTCCACGAACCGGCGCTGCGAGAGGCTGCTCATGCGCGGAGAACCTCGCGCGCCTGGCGAACCAGCCGGATGAATTCGGGCGTCTCGCGCAACGCCTCGGTGCGCGGACGCGGCAGGTCGACCGGGATGACGGCCTTGATGGTGCCGGGACGAGGCGCCATCACCACCACCCGGTCGGCGAGATAGATCGCCTCGGAGATATTATGCGTCACGAACAGCGCGGTCTTGCGGTCGGCGCTCCAGATCTTGAGCAGATCGTCCTGCAGCTGGTTCTTGGTGAGCTCATCCAGCGCGCTGAACGGCTCGTCCATCAAGAGGATCGACGGATTCCAGGCCAGCGCGCGCACGATCGCCACGCGCTGTTTCATGCCGCCGGAGAGCTCGTGCGGGTAGTTGTCCTTGAAGGTAAGCAGCCCGACGAGCTCGAGCAGTTTTTCGCAACGCGCGGCCCGTTCGCGCTCGGGATATTCCACGATCTCCAGCGGAAGATGGACGTTCTGCAGCGCCGTGCGCCACGACAGCAGCGCTGGCTCCTGGAACACGAAGCCGAATTCGTTGGCATGCCGCGCCGCGGCCGCGGCGGCGCCGCGCACCTTCACCTGCCCGGCGGTCGGCGCGACGAGGTCGCAGACGATGCGCAGCAGCGAACTCTTGCCGCAGCCGGTGGGACCGAGCAAGGCGATGAATTCGCCCTCCTCGATGGTGAGATCGATGCCGTCGAGGGCGTTGATCGGGCCCCGCGAGGTCGCGTAGCTGAGTTCTACGCCCGCGAGCTCGACGCAGGGGTGCCCCATGGCGGTCATGCGCCGTTGCCGGATCGAACGAGGATTGCCATCATCCGCTTGCGCTACTGCGATTTGCTGCTGGAATCGAGGAAGGCGTTGCTGAACAATTCATCCGGGGTCACCGGACGGTCGATCAGCCCGAGCTTCTGCGCCGTGTCGATGGTGCTCTGCCAGCGGGCCGCCGACTGCCAGCCCAGTTCGTGGCCTGCAGAGTCGGGACCGGTCCAGAACGGCGTCGCGCGGGCGAGGATCTTGCTCTGCAGCGGACCGTCGGCCGCTTCGACCTGTTTCACTACGGCCTCGATCGCCGCAGCCGGGTCCTTGGTCGCCAGCGCCATGCCCTTGTGGGTGGCGCGGAGGAACGCCTTCACAAGTTCCGGCTTCTTCTCGATCAGCGACGAATTGCCGACGATGGTGAGGCCATAAACGTCGACGCCGAATTCCGAGATCGGCATGACGTTGATCTGCATGCCGGCGTTTTCCGCTTCCACGGTTTCGCTGGTGGTGAAGCCCATCAGCGCATCGACCTGGCCGACGACCAGCGGCGCGACGCCGAAGCCGATATCGACCAGCTTGACCTGTTCGAGCGGGATATTGTTCGCCGACAATAGCGCGATCAGCCCCTGGAACGTGGCACTGCCCTTCTTCGATCCGAGCTTGATGCCGCCGGTGAGCTGGCTCGGCTGGGTGATCGGCTTGGCCTTCGGGCTGATGACGGCGATCGGCGTCCGCAGATAATAGGCCGCGACCGCCTTGAGCGGCACGCGCTGCTGCGCCGCCTGCGTCAACACCAGGGCATCGGCGAGGCCGAACTCGATGGCACCGGCGCCGACCTGCTTGACCACGTCCGAAGAGCCGGAACCCGAGATGATCTCGAGGTCGATGCCCTCATCCTTGTAGAAGCCGTTCTGCTTGGCGAGATAGAACGGCGCATGCTGGCCGCCGCCTTTCCAATCCAGCCGCACGCGTACCTTTTGAAGATCCTCGGCAAACGCCTGCGACGAAATGGCACTCGCAACCACCATCGCGACTGCGGCGATAAATCCCAACTTTCTTCGGATCATGTTCAGAACTCCAGTTCGTGGTGTTTCAATTGTCGGGGTCGCAGGGATGCGAGTTAAATGCAGGCTAGTTCTGTGCCAATAACGCCTGCGCGCGCGCGATGGCGTCCGCCGGCACCTTGGCGCGATCGTTCTCCGACAACAGCGGCCTTGTCGCGTCGAAGGCGAGCTTGGCCGACATGCCCTCGCGCGACGAAGGATCGAGGCGGTTACAGAAGACGTCGGACACCATGAACATGTCGGTGTCGGCCTGGAACCGCGTCGCGATCGCCCACAGCACCTCCTGCTCGTCGAAGATGTTGACGTCCTCATCGACGGCGACGACGAATTTGAGATAGTGGTCGAGGCCAAGCAGGGCCATCAGTGCGTGGCGCGCCTGCCCCTCGGCGGTCTTCTTGAACGACATGTAGGCGTGGAAATGCGTGCCCGATTTGGGAAAGTTGAGCGCGATCAGCGTCGGCACGATTTCCTTCAGGCGCATGAAAATATGCGCTTCCTTGGCGGCGCGGCCGAGCAGGAGGTGCTCGGCCGAATAGCCGGGAATGAGATCGTGGAAGATCGGCCTGGCGCGCCGGGTGATCGCCTTGACGACGAAGATGTTGCGGGTCGAGCGGTAGGTCGAATAGCCGGTGTATTCGCCGTACGGACCTTCGTCCTCGTGCTGGTTGGCCAGGATCTCGCCTTCGACGACGTATTCCGCATGCGCGGGAACTTCGATGTCGATGGTGCGGCATTTTACCAGCTCGATCGGCCGCCCGAGCAGCGCGCCGGCGATCTCGAGCTCGTCGACTTCCATCGCCACCTTGGCGGCGGCGGCAATGTTGATCGCTGGATGCATGCCGATCACGACGGCGACTTCGAGATTCTGGCCGCGCTGTTCGCAGCGCTCCAGGTGGTTCCAGATATGGCCGCGCGAATGCAGGCTGATGCCGAAGCGGTCGCGCCCTTTGAGCTGCATCCGCTGGTAGCTGAGATTGCGTACGCCGGTGTCGGGATCCTTGCAGATCAGCACACCCGAGCCGATGTAGCGGCCGGCGTCCTTCTCGAAGTGGCGGCTGATCGGCAGCAGCGCCGCGTCGATCTCGCCTCCGGTCATCACGACCTCCTGCGCGGGACCGGAATTGACGATTTCGCACGGCAGCAGTTTTGATTGCGCGCTGATCCATTTCTCGTTAAAGCCGTTCGGCGCCGCGTTGACCATGCGGGCGATCCGCTCGCGGCAGCCGAACAGATTGGTGACGACCGGCAGGTCGAACCCTGTCGGGTTCTCGAACAGCACGACCGGTTGGCGGTTGCGCTTTTCCAGTTCGAGCACCAGCGCGGTCGGGATGAAATCCAGGTCGATCGGCTCATTGATGCGCAGGATGTCGTCTTCCGGATTCTGCGCCAGGAACGAACGCAGCGACGGGGCACCGCCGTCGGCGAGCGCTTTGAGGTCGAGGGGCGGGTTGGCCATGGTGTTGTATTCCGTTGGTCGGTTTGAACTTGTCGCGGCCGAGATCAGCCGCCGATTTCGACGACGTGGTGGATGCGAACGCCCTCCAGGCGCTCGACATGGCGCAGGAAGCGATATTTCTCCTCGACGCCGTCGGTGGTCTTCTGCTTGTCGTTCGGCCATTGATGCGCGGCCTTGGGCTCGGTCTTGGCGACGAGGTAGCCGTATTCGTTGTCGTTCAGGAGCCGCTCGGCGGCGCGGCCAAAACTGTCGACGTCGCGAACGGTCATGGCGTGCGGGCAGCCAGCGGCTTCCGCCATTTTGGCCAGGTCGGTGCGCGCGGAAGTATGGGTCTTCAAGCCGCCGATCGACTCGTACCTGCCGTTGTCGAACACGATGATGGTGAGGTTCGGCGGCAGCTCGTTGCCTAAAGTGCCGAGCAGGCTCGCGCTCATCAGCTGCGAGCCGTCGGTATCCAGCGACACCACCCGGCGATGCGGCAGCGCCACCGCGAGGCCGAACGCGGTCGCCGAGACGGTGTCCATGCCGGTGAGAAAGCAGGTGTTGTCGACGCCGCCGGGCCGGTTATTCCACCAGTCGTTGCGCAGGCCGCCATGGGCGCAGACGAACAGGTCCTGATCGGTCACCAGTTTTGCCAGCGCCTGGACCGCCTCCAGCCTATGCATAGGACTGCTCCCGGCATTCGCCTTCGAAGATCAGTGCGACCGAGACCTGTCCGGCGTCGGCATGCAACAAGGCCTTCTTGATCGCCGGCTTGATCTCCTCGAGCCGGCTGATCCGCCAATAACGGATGCGCAGCGCGTCGAGCACCGGAACCATGGTTTCGGAATGGCCGTGGCCCCACCACACATCCTCGCCGAGGTCGCCGCGATGCGGCATGATCATGACCATGGGGATGCGATGGCCGAAAATCAGGCGCGCCAGCGGTTCGCAGGCCTGGCGCACGCCGGAATTTTCCATGATCATCACGGCGCGCTTGCCGCCGAAATAGGCGCCGGCGACGATGCCCGGCAGATCGAGTTCGCTCGACACGCCGATGTAACGGATGTCCTTGTCGCTCTGCAGCAGCGGATAGGCCTTCTTCAGCAGCGATTCCGGCAGCGAGGCGACGATCCTGACATCGGCCTCCTTGAGGCCCGCCACCAGAAGCTCTGCGTAATTCGGCGAGGCAGGTCTCGCTGACAATTCGGCGGCTTGCGTCATGACCACGTCAGTTCCTTGCAACGCATTTTGTATCCCATCGTCCTAGCGTGTCAGTTCCACCGCGGCATCGGCATACAGCGCGATGCATTGTTCCTGCAGCGCCTGCTCCACGACGAGGGGCCAGCCGACCATTTCGGCGAAACGCTCGACCGTGTAGTCGTTGAAGCGAAAAGCGGCCTTGGAAAATTGCTGGACCTGGCTCTTGCGGGCGCCGATCACCAGATGGTTGATGCCGGCGTTGAGGATGGCGCCGAGGCACATCGGGCATGGCTCGCACGTCGCGTGGAAGACGCAGCCGTCGAGCACGCGCTGGTTCAGCTTCTGCGTGGCCGTCCGCACCGCCAGCAATTCCGAATGCGCCGTCGTGTCCGAGGTCGAAACCTTGAGGCTGCGGGTCCGGCAAATCACAGCCCTGTCGCGCACGATCACCGAGCCGAACGGCTGCTCGCCACCGGCCGCGCCGAGCCTGGCCTCCTCGATGGCCATGGCCATCCATTGTTCGTGCCCGGTCATGGCATCTCTTTGGCGTTCCATGAAATCGCGCGGCCCCGCGAGGCGCACCGCCTGCCATCCGATCTAGCATACGCAGTCGACCGGCCAAGACGGAAGATGCGAACACCCTGTTGCTTCCAGCGCAACACCCAGCGGCGCCGGCGTCCGACGCGGGTGCCTATTTGAAGGCGCTGATGCGCTTGGCGAGCGCATTACCGAATTGCGACGCCGCCATCGACAGCTGCCGGCGGTCCCGGCAGAACAGCCGCAGGTTCCGCGTCGGTACCCTGGGCTCGTTGAACGGAACGAACACCACGCGTTTGCGCGCGATCTCTTCCGTCAGCCCGATCTTGGTCTGAAACCCGATGCCGCTGCCGCGGGTCGCGAGGTCGATCATCATCCGGATCGAATTGGTCGAAACCCGTGCGCGCGAACTCTCGGCCAGGCGGGAGAAGAATTCGTGTGCGTTGATGCCGAGATTGAGGTTGTTGTCGGGCAGGATCAGCGGCTCGCCGGCCATGTCCGCGAGGCGGATGGATTTGCGCCGCGCCAGCCGGTGTTTCGGCGTCACCACCGCACCGATGGCGAGCTTGACCACCGCGAGGCTGCGCGATGTCGACGCCGGGCCCTCATCGAACGCCAGCCCGAGATCGGAGGTGCCGTCGGCAACGGCGTCCATCGCCTGCTTGGACGTGCAGATCAAGAGATGAACGGCGACGTCGGGATGGCTGGACCAGAACTCGTCGAGCACATTGGCCAGAAATCCCTGCGCGACGCTTTCGATCACCGATATCGTCACGGTGCCGTGCTTCAGGCCCTGCAGGTCATCGATCGCGCGGCAGGCCTGGATGAGTTCAGTCGCGACCGATTTGGCGTGATAGACCAAAAGCTCGCCGGCGCTGGTCAGCCGGATGCGCTGCTTGCCGCGTTCGAACAACGGCGTCTTGAGATCCTGTTCGAGCGCCGCAATGGTGCGGCTCACCGCCGACGGCGCCAGGTTCAGCATCTCGGCAGCCTTGCGGATCGAGCCGGTCCGCGCCACCGTCTGGAAGCAGTTCAGACGCGTCGAGATCAGGCCGAGCCGTTTGAGGTCGTACAAGGGGGATCCTTAAGAAGGCGATGCGGCGCGGCGTCGCGATGGGGTCAAGTGCGAGGTCGCAAT
>JAQGJF010000938.1 GCA_028290765.1 Tardiphaga sp. | reverse complement strand
CAGGTCCTGCAGCAGGTTCAGGACCTGCGCCTGGACCGAGACATCCAGCGCACTGACCGGCTCGTCGGCGACGATCAGCTTCGGCTGGGTAATCAAGGCGCGGGCAATGGCGATGCGCTGACGCTGGCCGCCGGAGAACTCGTGCGGAAACTTGTCCATGTCGGCGTCGCGCAGCCCGACCTGCCTGAGCACCGTGACCACCCGTTGGCGCTGTTCGGCACGATCGACGTCGCCCAAGGCGGACAGCGGTTCGGCGACGATGCGCGCCACTTTCTGGCGCGGATCGAGCGACCCGTACGGATCCTGAAACACCATCTGGAAATCGCGCCGGGCATGGCGCAGCTCCGCGGCGGGCAGCCGATGCAGGTCGCGCCCCAGCAATGAAACCGAGCCCGAAGTCGGCGTCTCCAGCGCCATGATGGCGCGGGCCAGGGTTGACTTGCCCGAGCCGGATTCACCGACCACCCCGAGGCTCTTGCCCGCCATCACCTCGACGCTGACGCCATTCAGGGCATGGAGCTGGCGCGCGGGCCTGAACAGGTTTTCGCGCGGCAGCGTGTAGCGCTGGACCAGGTCATTCACCTCGAGCAGCGGTCGCTCCGGAAGCGGGCTTACCGAATTTGTCGCGGCCATCGCGGTCATGCGTGCACCGCCTCGGCGCGCCCCATCGAGACATCGGTTCGGAGGCAGCGCACCAGATGGCCGGTTCCCACCTGAACGGGCGGCGGAAAAATATTTTTGCAGCGTTCCTCGGCGATGCCGCATCGACCGGCAAAGGCGCAGCCCGAGGGGATGTCCACCAATTCGGGCACCGTGCCGGCGATGGTTTGCAGCCGCGTTCCTCTGGGCGCGCCAAGACGCGGACGGGCGCGGAACAGTCCCTGACTGTAGGGATGCCCCAGCTCGGCGAACACCGCGTCGGTGGCGCCGCTTTCGACAATGGTGCCGCCATACATCACCATCATTCGTTGAACGTTTTCGGCGATGACGCCGAGATCGTGGGTAATCAGGATCATCGACATGCCGCGTTCCGCGACCAGGTCGGCAATCAGATCGAGGATCTGCCCCTGGATGGTGACGTCGAGCGCCGTGGTCGGCTCGTCGGCAATCAGCAGATCCGGCTGGCAGGCCAGCGCCATGGCAATGGTGACACGCTGGCGCTGGCCGCCGGAAAACTGGTGCGGATAGGCGTCGACTCGTCTGGCGGCATCGGGAAGACCAACGCGGTTGAGCAAAGCGATGGCTTCCTTGCGCGCGTCGGCCGCCGAGCAGCCGGTGTGCCGCAGCAGCGGTTCGGCGACCTGGGCACCGATGGTGTGCAGCGGATTCAGCGCGGTCATCGGTTCCTGAAAGATCATGCTGATCCGGTTGCCCCGCAATTTGCATAACTCCGGGTCAGGAAGCCCGACCAGTTCACGGCCGTCCAGCCGGATGCTGCCGCTGACGACGGCGCTGTCCGGCAGCAAGCCCATCAGCGCCATCGCCGTGATCGACTTGCCGCAACCGGACTCGCCGATCAGGCCGAGCGTTTCGCCGCGCTGCAGCGAAAAACTCACCCCGCGGACAGCGTCGGCCGGGCCGCGGCTGGTGCGGAGCCTGACGCGGAGGTTTTCGACTTCGATCAAGGGCATCGAGCTGGTTTCCGCGGCCATCAGCGTTCCCGCGCCAGGCGAGGATCGAACAGGTCCCGCATTCCGTCGCCCATGAGATTGAGACCCAGCACCGCCGTCGCGATAGCGAGGCCCGGGTAGACTGCGAGGCTCGGCGACTGGAACAGCAAAGTCTGCGCGTCGTTGAGCATTCGCCCCCAGGACGGTTGCGGCGGCTGCGTGCCGAGCCCGAGATACGACAAGGCGGCCTCGGCAAGGATCGCCAGCGCGAACTGGATGGTCGCCTGCACGATCAGGATCGAGAGGACATTGGGCAGGACGTGCTCGATGGTGATGCGAAACTTGCCCTTGCCGGCGGCGCGTGCGGCCAGCACGAATTCCCGCGCCCAGACCGCGTTGGCCGAACCGCGGGTGATGCGCACGAAGGTGGGAATCATGAAGATGCCGATCGCCGTGATCGAGGTGACCATGCCCGGCCCGACGACGGCGGCGAGCATGATGGCGGACAGTATTGCCGGGAATGCAAAGGTGAAGTCGCTCATCCGCATGATCAGCTCTTCGACCCAGCCTTTGCGCCCTGCCGCGAGGAGCCCCAGCGACACGCCAAACACGGCGCCAATTCCGACGGCAATGACCCCGACCATGATCGAGCTCCTGGCTCCCACCAGCAGCAGCGACACGATGTCCCGGCCGAGGATGTCGGTGCCGAGCCAGTGCCTCGCCGAGGGCGGGGCAAGTTTAGCGGCGATGTCGAGTTCATAGGCCGACCACGGGGTCCACAGCAGCGACAGCAGCGCCGCGCCAACCACCAGCATGCTGAGCGTGCCGCCGACGACGAAACTGCGGTGGCGGAGCGCGCGCTGCCAGAAATTTTGTCCGGCGCGCCCTGCCAGCGGCGGCTCGATGGCGCCACCCGGCGCGTCCACCGAGGCGATGGGTGTTCCGGTCATAGGTTGTGGGCCTTGATGCGCGGGTCGATGAAGGCATACAGCACATCGACCACGAAGTTCACCATCACCACCATCGCGGCCAGCAGCATCACGCAGTTGCGCACCACGATGAGGTCGCGATTGGCGATGGATTGAAAAATCAGCCGGCCAAGGCCGGGCAGGTAGAAGACGGTTTCGATGATGATGGTACCGGCCAGCAGATTGGCGAATTGCAGGCCCATCACCGTCATCACCGGGATCATGGCGTTGCGCAACACGTGGCCCCACAGAACGGCCCTTCGGCTGAGGCCCTTGGCGCGGGCGGTGCGCACGAAATCCTCGCGCAGCACCTCCAGCACCGCCGAGCGGGTGACGCGGGCCAGGATCGCGGCCTGCACCACCGCCAGCGAGATCGCCGGCAGCAGCAGCGAGCGCATGCCGGCCACGATGCCCTCGTCCCATCCGGCGAAGCCGCCGGCGGAGAGCCATTGCAATTTGACCGAGAACAGCAGGATCAACAGGATGGCGAACCAGAAATTGGGAATCGCGATGCCGAATTGCGTCAGCGTCATCACGCCCACATCGCCCAGCCGGTTGTGATGGGCGGCGGTGTAGATGCCGGCTGTCAGCGCCAGCACGACCGTGATGAGCGTGGACATGACGGCCAGTGGTATCGTCAGCGTCAGGCGTTCCATGATCAATCCGGCGACGGGGGTGCCGTAAGAATAGCTGTTACCCAGATCGCCGGTGACGAGCCCCTGCAGCCAATGCCCGTAGCGGTAGAGCAGCGGCTGATCCAGCCCGAGCTTGATCGTCAATGCCCGCAGCGCGTCGGCCGACGCGTCGGCCCCCATCAGCATATCGGCGGCGTTGCCCGGCAAGGCATCCAGCACCAGGAAGATGATCAGCGAGGCGCCGGCCAGCGTGGCCAGCAATGTCAGGAGGCGCCGGAAAATGAAGACGCTCATACTGCCTTTCCGTGAAGAAAAATCCCAAGGCTGCCTGCATGGCATACCGGACGCGTGTTCTGCCGCATATCTCGCTCGTTACCCAGCTAGCTCATCGTTTCCGAAATGCTGATCACATCAGATGGAGTGTAGGATGGGTTGAGCCCTTGCGAAACCCATCAACTCAACCGCTGTGGCGATGGGTTTCGCAAGGGCTCAACCCATCCTACAAGGATCGACTTCATCGTCTACCCCGGCCAGCGGCCAAGCCCATCCTGCGACGCCTCGAACAGCGCGCTGACACGCAGCAATTCGACGTCGCCGCGAAACTTACCGACCAGTTGAATACCGATTGGCAGGCCGTCGGAGCCGAAGCCGCAGGGCAGGCTGATCGCCGGGTGCCCGGTCATGTTGAACGGCATGGTCCAGGGAAACCAGTGCGGCCGCACGTCGCCGAACACCTGGCCGTCGATCTCGATGGTGCCGAACAGGTCCTGATCGATCGGAAGCGCGGTCCGCGACAGCGTCGGCATCGCCAGCAGGTCGGCGCCCGCGAACAGCGATTGCACATGCCGGAACAGCGCGGTGCGGGCAAACATGGCCTGCTGATAATCGACCCCACTGACCCTCTCGGCCAGAGCCAATTGCTTGTGGAACGTATCGCTCAACTGATCGCCGTGATCGGCCGCCAGTTTTTCGAACCGCGCGCGCCACGCGGTGTGATTGATGGCGCGCCAGATCGGCTCCACGTCAAACCCGTCGCCGGGCATCTCTTCGATCTCGGCGCCGAGCACCGCCAGCCTGCCAAGGCCTGCGTTGAAGGCCGCGGCGACATCCGCCGAGACCGGGCGGCCGGGGGGCGCCTGGCAAAACAGGATTTTGCGGCCGCGCAAATCGCCCGGCGCCGCCGCGCCGCCGACAAAATCCGGCGCGGAAAACCCGATCGACCATGGATCGGAGGCGTCTTCGCCGGCCATCGCTTGCATCATCAACGCGGTGTCCGCGACGGTGCGCGTCATCGGGGTGACGTAGGTTTGATTGCCGAAGGCGTCCTGGACCTGGCTGTGCGGGATCACCCCGTTGCTTTGCTTCAGTCCGACCACGCCGTTGCAGGAGGCCGGGATCCGCGTCGAGCCGCCGCCATCGGTGGCGACGGCCAGAGGCGCGAGGCCGCTGGCGACCGCGACGGCCGCTCCACCGCTCGAGCCGCCGCTCGAGCGTTCGCTGCTCCAGGCATTGCGGGTGCGGCCGAACAACGGCGAGTCGGTCAGGCATTTCGAGCCGAATTCCGGTGTCGTGGTCTTGCCGATCAGGATCGCCCCCTGCCCGCGCAGCCTCGCAACGGAAACCGCATCGTGGTCGGGTATGTTGGCCTTAAAGGGAATCGCGCCGAAGGTCGTGGGCACGCCTTTGGTGTTGACGATATCCTTCACCGTGAACGGAATGCCGTGCAGAAGACCCGGCGTCTCGCCGGCCATGATCTCGCGCTCGGCTTTTTCGGCGGCCGCCATGGCTTCCTCGCCGCACAGCGTGATGAAGCAGTTCAGCTCGCCCTGCAACCGCTCGGCGCGTGCCAGCACGGCGCGCGTGACCTCGACGGGGGAGACGTCCTTGCGAAGAACGCGGGCGCGAAGTTCGGTGGCGGACAGGAAACACAGATCTTCGCTCATCCCTCAGGCAACTCCGGTGGAAACGTCAGGTGGCTGGCTTATCGCAGATGAAGCGGCGTCGCTAGAGCTGGATGATTTCAAATTCAATCAATGTCACCAGCGCTGTCATTGCGAGCCAACGGGTCGCGCG
>JAQGJF010000924.1 GCA_028290765.1 Tardiphaga sp. | reverse complement strand
GGCCACCCTCTCCCACCTAGCGAAGCTTCGCTTCGCGTGGGGGAGAGGGAAGAAAGAATCACAGCATCCCGAGCGCCTGCATGTAGGTTTCCAGGATGGTTTCCTGTTCGGCGCGCTCGTTGGCGTCCTGCTTGCGCATCCGCACGATGGTGCGTAGCGCCTTGACGTCATAGCCGTTGCCCTTGGCTTCGGCATAGACGTCGCGGATATCGTCGGAAATGGTCTTCTTTTCCTCTTCCAGCCGCTCGATGCGCTCGACGATGGCCTTGAGCTGGTCCTTGGCGAATTTGGTCGCGGGCTCTTCCGCGAGGGCAGCAGAGGTGGCCATCGAATACTCCTGGATGAACTGATGGTTGAGGCTGGCGCAGGATGACTTATCTTCGAACGTCATCCCGCGCCAGGTTATTGATTGAGCATGATCTTTTCGGAAAACCGGTGTCCACTTTTCCGGATCATGCTCTGTGGTCCGGGACGCTTGGCCGCGGGCCGTATCTCGAAATGACACTCAAGAGTGCGGCGTCCCCCGTCAAGGCAACATCCCATTCATCCACAGCGACCCACAGGGAAAAATCGTATTTGGCCGGTTCGGATGATTCGCCGGTCCTCTATCACTGCTGACCTCATCCTGAGGAGCGGCCTCTTGGCCGCGTCTCGAAGGATGGCCCCGGGCGCACAGACTCGCGGCCATCCTTCGAGACGCGCGTGAAGAACGCGCTCCTCAGGATGAGGTCAGCAGTACACAGCCTCTCAAGATGAGGTCACAGATTGTTTCACAGGCTCGGAGAGAGCGGTCGCCCGATCAATGCCCGCTCTGGCTCTTTTTCATCGCAGCCAGTTGTTCCGGCGTGGCGGAACCCTGGTGCATCGCTTTCCATGTATCGTAGGGCATGCCGTAGACGGCCTCGCGGCTCTCGTCCTTGCTCATCACGGCCCCCTTGGCGTCGGCCGCCTCCTTGAGCCAGTTGGACAGGCAATTGCGACAGAAGCCGGCGAGATTCATCAGATCGATGTTCTGCACGTCGGGCCGGGCCCGCAGATGCTCGACCAGGCGGCGGAATACGGCCGCTTCCAGTTCTGTTCTGGTTTTATCATCGGTGGTCATGGCATAAGCTCCCAGTCGTCGGGGTATTGACCTGAAATGGGTGTTGTCACAGATTTTGCCATATCGCGGTGCAAACAGGGTAGATAGGCGTCAATTCGGTTCCAGAGCCGTTGACAGCCCCCGGCGGGTCACGCGAAATCATCAATGAATTGATAGTGCTTGACTGAATGATCACAGAAGATTCTCATCGTTCACTTCCGTTGTCTCGTCGCGCCCGCGCCGGCTTGCTGTCGGTGCTGGCGTTCGCCGTGATATGCCTGTGGGCCGCTCCGGCGGCGGCCGATTTCCGGCTATGCAACAACACGTCGAGTCGGGTCGGCATCGCGCTGGGCTACAAGGATGCCGAGGGCTGGACCACCGAGGGCTGGTGGAACGTGTCGTCGCGGGCTTGCGAAACGCTGCTGCGCGGCACGCTTGTCGCACGGTTCTATTATATCTACGCCCTCGATTACGACCGCGGCGGCGAATGGTCGGGACAGGCTTTCATGTGTTCGCGCGACAAGGAATTCACCATCAAGGGCACCGAAAATTGCCTGGCGCGGGGCTTTGACCGCACCGGCTTTTTCGAGGTCGATACCGGCGAACAACGCGCCTGGACGGTGCAGCTGACCGATTCCAACGAACAGCCCTCGCAGCGCCTGCCCGGCATGCCCAATGCGCCAGGTGGCCAGAGCGGCGTACCGGGCCTGCCCAATGCCCCTGCCGGGGCGCCGCCGGGCATCACCACGCTGCCGCCGACCACCGCGCCGGGGCGCAAGCCATGAGACGCCTGCGCCGCATCAAGATCCTCGCCACGCTCGGCCCCGCCTCCTCGGACAGCGCCATGATCCGGCGGCTGTTCGAAGCCGGCGCCGACGTCTTCCGCATCAACATGAGCCACACCTCGCACGACAAGATGCGCGAGCTGGTGAAGACGATCCGCAATGTCGAAAGCAGCTACGGACGGCCGATCGGCATCCTGGTCGATCTGCAGGGACCGAAGCTTCGCCTCGGATCCTTTGCCGAGGGCGCCATCCAGCTCAAGAACGGCGAGAGTTTTGTGCTGGATTCCGACAAGGCACCCGGCGACAACACCCGCGTCCAGCTGCCGCATCCGGAAATTCTGGCGGCGCTCAAGCCCGGACATGCCCTGCTGCTCGATGACGGCAAGGTGCGCCTGATCGCCGAGGAGACCTCGCCCGATCGCGCGGTGACCCGCGTCGTGATCGGCGGCCGGATGTCGGACCGCAAGGGCGTCAGCCTGCCCGACACCGATCTGCCGGTCTCCGCGATGACGCCGAAAGACCGTGCCGATCTCGAAGCCGCGCTCGAGACCGGCATCGACTGGGTCGCGCTCTCCTTCGTACAGCGCGCCGAGGACGTCGCCGAAGCCAAGAAGCTGATCCGCGGCCGCGCCTCGGTGATGTCGAAGATCGAAAAGCCGCAGGCGATCGACCGGCTCGACGAAATCCTGGAATTGTCCGATGCCCTGATGGTGGCGCGCGGCGATCTCGGCGTCGAACTGCCGCTGGAGCGGGTGCCCAGCCTGCAAAAGCAGATGACGCGGATGGCGCGGCGTGCCGGCAAACCGGTGGTGATTGCGACGCAGATGCTGGAATCGATGATCCAGAGCCCGGTGCCAACCCGCGCCGAAGTCTCCGACGTGGCGACGGCGGTCTATGATGGCGCCGACGCCATCATGCTCTCGGCGGAATCCGCCGCCGGCAAATTTCCGGTCGAAGCGGTCTCGACCATGAACCGGATCGGTGAAGAGGTGGAGCGCGATCCGACCTATCGCAGCGTGCTGACCGCGCAGCGGCCAGAGCCTGAATCGACCGCCGGCGACGCCATCGCCGACGCGGCGCGGCAGATCGCCGAGACGCTCGATCTAAGCGCGATCATCTGCTGGACCGATTCGGGATCGACGGCGCTGCGGGTGGCGCGCGAGCGGCCAAAACCGCCGG
>JAQGJF010000920.1 GCA_028290765.1 Tardiphaga sp. | reverse complement strand
CACATGGCGCATGAGGGTTTTGTACTTCCCGACAACCAGTTCGCTTACGACGCGATGAACCCGGGCTGGGGCAGGGTGCTCGATGGCGTGGCGAGGGTCGCCGCGGAGGGTTAAAGCCAGGCGATCTTTATGACTTCCCTATAACGCGGCGTCGCGTCTCACATGGATTTCCACCAGCGCGGGGCGCATCTCCTGGACATTATCGCGGTGAATTCGCCGCGATCATCGATCGAGGAGACCGTCATGCTGCTTGTCATTCTGAGGGGGCTGAAAGCCCTGTCGCGCGCCATTGTCGAGGGCAAGATGCAGCGGATCGAGCGCGAATTGATGCTGCGCGGAATTCCGTACCAGCCGTTCCCGCGCGAGCCGCAATAACAACCGGCCGCAACAACAAAAAGCCCCGCGCGATGTGGGGCCTTGCACTTAACCCTTCGCCGCGGCGTCAGGCGATGATGTTGACCCGGGTGCCCTGACCCGGCGGCAGCGCTGCCTGCACCGGCGGCGGCGCATTGCGGGAATCATTCTCGTCGTTCACCTCCGGCGGCTTGGGCTGGACCGGCGGCGGCGGCGCCACCGGCGGCGACGCGCTAACACTCGAAATACTCATCGAAACAATCCCTTTCATGGAATTTGCGATGAGAGTGTGCGCGTGGGCCGACAACGAGTGGTGAATCCGGTCGCGCAATCTGTTCGGATTGCGGCCAATCGGGGGCCACGGTTAGTCGCGATGAAACCATTTCGTTAAAATAGGAGCGATCGCCGTGATGGATCCTGCCGCGGCATTCAGGCCGCGTTCATGGCCTCGAAGCTAGTGATCAAATCGACCAGCTTTCGGAGGCCTTCATGCGATCGTCGTTCCTCATGGCCGTTGCCGTCCTTGCCATCCCGGTTTCATGGGCCATCGCCCAGACCGCCCCATCGGCAACGCCGCAGTCCGGTCCGCCGTCTGCAACCGTACCCGTACCGAGAGCGGCCGGTGCCGGCCTGGTCGGCAAGCGGCTGACCTGCCGACAGGATATGGGTGCGAAGGGATTGCGCGGCCAGGATCTGCGCGATCAGACCCAGCTTTGTGTCGCGCAGGGCCAGCTCGATTGTCTGAAGCAGGCGATCGATCAGAAAATCGTCGGCCCGCAACGTAAGGATTTCATCAAAACCTGCATGGGCGTGGCCTCTGCCGCATCGGACGAGTGAAGCTCACTCATCCTTGCCGCGCGAAATCGTGATGCTCGCACTGGTCTTGGTGCGGGTGCATTGCATGTCGAGGCGGCGGTAGCGGAGCTTGATGTCGTCACCGCGCAGAAAACCCATCCGCTTGATGCAGCGGGTGGCGCCGGCCAGGGTATCGGGTTTCGGGATGGTGAAGATGACCGCCGCCGCGCTGGCGACGAAATTGATGAAGGCCGGCGACGGCTTGCGGCTGTCGGAGGCGGCGTACAACTGATTGGTGACGTTGCGGCTGAAACAGCCGAGCCGGACCTGCTTGGCCGCGGGATGTTCCAGATAGATCACATTGGCCGCGGTCTTGCCGATGCTCACGCCGTCGATCTGGCTTTTGAGCTGGGCGGCGAGATCGTCGCAGCGGTCGGCCCGCGCCGGCGACGGGCTGAATGCGAACATGAACACGGCGAGCAGCGCCAATACGGCAGCGCTTCGCGCCAGCCGGCGCATGGTGGATGTCGAAATCTCAGGTCGTTGTTTTGTCATGAAATACCCCCGCTTCATTGAAGCCTGCGCCGGCGTTCGATGCAAGAGCATCGCCAAGGCATCTGCAATGCCGATCAAAAACCGTGGATGCTGACCGCGATTGCAAAGGCGGTGACGCCGGCCCAGGCGAACAACGTCGGCAACGCCACCAGCGTGGTGGCGATGCCGAGCCGTTCGCCCCGCCTCGCCAGCGCGATGGCGCAGGCGGCCATTAGCGGATAGGCGACGATTTGCGACAGCACCAGCGGCGCGTTCGTCGGATCGTTGAGCTCGAAGCCGCGCAGCACCACCGACGGCATCTCGCTCAGCCAGTTCATGGCGAGGATGGCAGCCATGGCGATGATGGCATCGCGGACGCGGCCGATCAGCGCGAACACCAGCGTTGCCGTTGCGAGGAAGGGATGGCTGGCGATTTGCGCCGTCGTGAGCGTCCCGGCAAGGCCCTGGGCGCCGTGATGCGAAGAATCGCCGATGGTGGCGGCGAAGCTGGCGAAGCCATTAAAGGCCTCGAACAGCGCCGCCACGATCAGCACCACGCGCAGTCCGATCAGGCGCGTGGCGGCCGGCGGAGGGGCGGGCATGGCGCCGCTGTTGTCGATCGACATCGCGGTATTCATTCCTCTGCCCCCTGGATGGTTGAAAAGCGTTCGCGTGGCCGTTTTCAGGCCGGATCCGTGATCGGCGCGAACCCTTCCTTTGTGCCTTAACGGCCAAAGAAGGTTCAAATCGGCAAGGTCCAAGTACTTGTGGCCCGCTTGTGGTCCGCTCACTCCATCTTCGCGCCCGACATTTTCACGGCTTCCTCCGCCTTGGCGGCCTCCGTCGTCAGAAATGCCTGCATCTCGGCCGAGGTCGAGCCGACCAGTTCAATCCCCAATCCACCCAGCCGCTGCTGCACGGCGGGGCGCTTCAGGGCGTCCGCGAACGCCTCGCTCCATTTGGTGACGATGTCCCGCGGCGTTTCCTTGCGCGTGATGGCCCGGGAAGGTTCAAATGCCGGCAGACGGCTCACTCCATCTTCGCGCCCG
>JAQGJF010000913.1 GCA_028290765.1 Tardiphaga sp. | reverse complement strand
AAGGTCGAACTGGTTTCGATCACCACGCCGGACAAGAGCAAAGACGAGCACGAGCGCATGCTGGCCTGCGCCGAAGAGGTGCTGCGGCAGCTCGATCTGCATTACCGGGTGATGACGCTGTGCACCGGTGACATGGGCTTTGCATCGCAAAAGACCTACGACATCGAGGTCTGGATGCCGGGCCAAGGAGACGGCGGCGACTACCGCGAAATCTCGTCATGCTCGGTGTGCGGCGATTTCCAGGCCCGGCGCATGGAAGCGCGCTATCGCGGCGCCGACGGCAAGCCGCATTTCGTGCATACGCTGAACGGCTCCGGCACCGCCGTCGGCCGCGCGTTGATCGCGGTCATGGAAACCTATCAGCAGGAGAACGGTTCGATTGCCGTGCCGGATGTGCTGCAGCCTTATATGGGCGGTTTGAAGGTGATTGAGAAAAACTAGGACGCTCTCGTCATTCCGGGGCTCGCGCAAGAGCGCGCCCGGAATGAGGAACGTTTAGTTATTGTGCTGGGCCTAAACCCGACTCGCCGTCAGCACCGAGCACCTCGCCCAGGAGGCTTTGATATTGATGAAGCCGACCAGGACGTAAGGAAACGTTTTCCGGCTCTTCATGTTCACGGTATCGCTGATGGTCCGGCGACGTTCGGTGATATAGCGACCGTCCCTGCTGCGGAACGAGCATTGGATTTCGGGATCCTTGACCGCATAGCTGTTGTCGTTGCGCAGGGTGAACGTCACCAGCGCCTTCGAGCCCAATCCGCCTCGGGCGAAGGATTGCCGCGAGATGCGCAGGTGTCCCAGCGGCTCGGCGGCGTTCTGTACCCCGGCGGGTGCGGTTTCGGGCTGCTGCGGGTCATCCGGAACGGCGGCCACGGCGGTCTGGAGGGTTGTTTGCGCGTCGCTTTCGCCGAGCGTGGCGTAGAAGAGCCATGCGACAAACGCGATGATCAGGATAATCGGCAGTGCAACGATCGCCATTCGATAGTTTTTAATGGCCATTTCCGTCGTCCCTGGCGCGCGCCGCGATCGAGACCGTCACATTCCCGTCGGGAGATCTGTTGAGGTCCGGCCGCAAGCGCCGTTTTTTAATCAACTGAGATCTTCGAATTATGTTCCGATGGTGTTTTGCGTGCGGTGCCGCGAACCGGGGAAAACACGGTCGCGGCGCGCCTGGGCCGGAAAATCCGGTCTGGCCGAAGCTGCCGGGTATGTTATCAGGGCGCCGTGAAATCGGCTGAAAGGGCAGTTAGGCGCATGCGGATTCTCTGTACCAATGACGATGGCATTCATGCCCCCGGCCTGAAGATCGTCGAACAGATCGCCCGCGCGCTGTCCGACGACGTCTGGGTGGTGGCGCCTGAGCTCGATCAGTCCGGCGTCTCGCATTCGCTGTCGCTGAACGATCCCCTGCGATTGCGAGAGGTCGGGCCGCGGCATTTCGCGGTCAGGGGCACGCCGACCGACTGCGTCATCATGGGAGCACGCCACATTCTCGGCGAGAAGCTGCCGGATCTGGTGCTGTCCGGCGTCAACAAGGGCCGCAACGTTGCCGAGGATGTGGTCTATTCCGGCACCATTGCCGGGGCGCTGGAAGGCACCATCCTCGGCCTGCCGTCCTTTGCGCTGAGCCAGGAATTCAGCGTCGAATCCCGCGATAAGCCGCTGTGGGATACCGCGCTGCAATTCGGCCCGCCGATCCTGCGCAAGGTGATCGAGGCCGGCGTGCCCAGGAACACCGTGATCAACGTCAATTTTCCGGCCTGCGCGCCGGAGGATGTGGCCGGCGTCCGGGTGACGCGGCAGGGCAAGCGCAATCAGGGTTTTTTGAAAGTGGACGAGCGGCACGACGGCCGCGGCAATCCGTATTTCTGGATCGGGTTCGAGCGTCTGGCGATGATCGATACGCCGGCCGAGGGCACCGACCTGGCGGCCCTGGCAGAGCACTTCGTGTCAGTGACGCCGCTGCGGCTCGACCGCACCGACGATGCGTTTTCGGAAACGCTCACGGCGACGTTGAAGTAGGGGCGGGCGGAGCTTCGCGATTCATCATCGGCGCTCCGGCATACTGGGTCACCCGCTTTCGCAGGTGACGACAGCTGAAAGTGCCTTGAGCTGAAAGTGCCTTGAGCTGAAAGTGTCTTGAGCTGAAAGTGTCTTGCGGCCTTCCTAAACCGGCGCGCCTTTCAGCGCGGTCGTTATCATCTGCGCCAGCGTTTCCATCTGGAAGGGTTTCTGCAGCGCCGGGCGATTGCGATATTCTTCCGGCAGGCCCTGCGCGCCGTAACCGGTGGCGAAAATAAAGGGGCGCTTGCGCGCTTCGATCACGCTGGCGACCGGTGAAATGACCTTGCCGTTGACGTTGACGTCGAGAATGGCGATGTCGAATTCGGCGGATTGCGCGAGCCGGATCGCCTCGTTGATCTCGCCCGCTTCAGCCGCGATGCTGTAACCGAGCTCCTCCAGCATGTCCGCTACCATCATCCGAATCATCACCTCGTCCTCGACGAGGAACACGGAGGCGCCTTTCGGCGTCGTTGCAGTCATGATGGAAGTCCTTGCCCAATACCCCAATCAGAGTCGCAAATAACGCGACCGAACGCAATCTCAACGTCGTGCCGCTTCCGTCCGCGAAGCAACACACAACATCGTGCAGCGCCTAGTAAGCGTTCAGCAAGCCGATCGACGACCCCATTGCCATAACGGCGGCCGGGCTGCTTTGGTTCCGCCGTCGGAACCTGTGTTTCGAATCGGGTAAAGCCGCTGTTTTCGCGCAATTTGCATCGATTGATGTGCGCTATGACAGGTTGAACCGGCGTAAGGTCGCCGTGCGAGGATGCCATGCCGTCGATAGAAGATCCGCCCGAAAAGATGATGTTTCAACTCAGCCTGAGGCGGCGTGGCATCAGCGATCAGGCCGTCCTGCGGGCCATGGAAGCCATCCCGCGCGACCTTTTCGTCGAGGCGGCCGACCGCGCCGACGCCTACCGCGACACCGCATTGGCCATCGCCTGTGGGCAAACCATCAGCCAGCCCTTCGTCGTGGCCTACATGACCGAACAGCTGCAACTGGAGCCCTCGCATCGGGTGCTCGAGATCGGTACCGGTTCGGGTTACCAGGCCGCGATCCTTTCCAGGCTGTGCCGGGAGGTGTTGAGCATCGAACGTTTCCGGACCCTGGCCGATCGCGCCCGGGCGCGGCTGGAAAAACTGCGATGCGACAATGTCGAGGTCATGCTCGGCGACGGCTTCGACGTGCCGGCCAATCTCGGGGTTTTCCATCGCATCATCGTCACCGCGGCCATGGTGGAGATACCGGAGGCCCTGACCCATCGGCTCGACGACGACGGCATCCTGATCGCGCCGGTCGGTCCGCATCACAGCACCCAGGCCCTGACCCGGCTCCGGAAAACCAGTTCCGGGCTCGAGCGCAAGGCGCTGGTCGACGTGCGCTTCGTGCCGGCACTGCCCGGCATCGCCCGCGAGCTCTAAAATTTGTTCCAGCCGGTCCAGCCCTACTTGTGGCAGGGTTAAAGGCTTGTTTACTGGCAGCGTGTTTACTCAACTCAGAAGTTTGTTGCGTATGAGTGAGTAACCATGTCCCGTGTCGTCGCGTTGCTTTGCACGCGCCGCGCTCCGCAAGTGGCGGTGCTGGCGTTGATGTCGATCGGTTTTGCCGGCTGCAGCGCCGACATGTCGACGCGGTTTGCGCAAAACCAGAATTCCCCTAGCCAGCCCAGTCACTTCGGATGGCAGCGCGAAACCACCGGCTCGGTGGCGCAGGCTGCGCCGATCGCCCCGGTCGAGCGCCAGGAACTGCCGCAATATGCGCGGCCGCAGGTTCAGTCGCCCCAGTATCAATCCGCCGCCTTGCCGCCGCCGATCTCGACGCCGCAGTCCTATCCGACCGGCGCTGGCGTGTCAGGAGGAGGG
>JAQGJF010000895.1 GCA_028290765.1 Tardiphaga sp. | reverse complement strand
GCCAAGCCGTACGCCGTCGCTGCGGCTGCTCGCCGACCAGACCGCGCGGGCGCTGATCGGCATTGCCCGCGCACTCGACGGCGTGGCGCTGCTGGCCGATCCCGGCCGGCGCATCCCGGCGACGCGGCCGGCCCGATTCCAGGTGGCCGACTGGCTGCCGGCGCTGGTCAGCGCCGCCCGCGCCTTCGTCACGATCGCGGCGCTCGAGCTGCTGTGGATCGTGACCGAATGGCCGAACGGCACCGGCGCCATCACCTTTGCGGCGGTCATCCTGCTGCTGTTCTCGCCGCGCGCCGAGGAGGCCTACGCCATCGCGGTGAAATTCATGGCCGGCACCCTTGTGGCCACCGTCATAGCGGCGCTGATCAAATTCGCGGTGCTGCCAGGCATGACCAGCTTTCCCGGCCTCAGCCTCGCGATCGGGCTGGTGCTGGTGCCGGCCGGCGCGATGATCGTCCTGCCGTGGCAGCCGGGCCTGTTCCTCGCGGTGATGCTGCTGGTGGCGGCGCTGGCGGTCGGCCGCGAGATCATCCGGCTGCGCCGCGCCGCGCGCCGGCTCAAGACGGATTCCGAACTCGATGCCGCGCTGGCGGCACTGGCGCGCGGCGACAGCGCTGCCGCGGGCGAACGCCTGGCGCGGCTGGCCGCCCGGCTGGCCGCGCTTCCCGGCGCAGCGCCGGGTGCGCAGCTCCGCCTGAGGGTGCGCGGCAGCATTCTGGCGGTGATGGAAGCGTTGACGCAGCACGCCGCCTATTTCGATGCGGAGGCGGCGCGATGAGCTTTACCGAGATCAATCTGTTCGGCGTTTATGTCGCGCCGATTTCGGTGATGATGGCCGGCGCGTGGCTGGCGCTGATCGCGCTGCGGCGGGTGGCGAATCATTTCGGCCTGCTGCGCCACGTCTGGCACCCGGCGCTGTTCGTGTCCGCGTTCTACCTGATCATCCTTTCATCCATCGTTCTTGTCGCTGCGCCTTGAGGAGGAACCCGATGCCCGCCGAACCGAGATCGAAACCCGACGGCCCGGACGGAGCCCCCGATGCGCCGCCCGTCGCGGCGATCGACAACCGCAGAACCCGGCCCCGCCTGCATGTTGCGCCCGTCCTGATCACGCTGGGAACGGTGGCGCTGGCGGCCTGGCTTTCGTTCGCGACGTGGCAGGCCTATATGGGCGAACCTTGGACCCGCGACGGCACCGTGCGGGCCTATGTCGTGGCGATGGCGCCGCAGGTGGCGGGACGGATCGTGAAGCTGGCCATCGCAGACAACCAGTTCGTCCACAAGGGAGACGTGCTGTTCGAGATCGAAGCCTCCGATTACCAGATCGCGCTGCAGAGCGCGCAGGCACAGCAGCAGCGCGACATGGCCGCGCTCGAATATGCTCGCGCCAACGAGAACCGGCAATCAAGGCTCGCGGGACAGGGCTGGGTCTCGCAGGACCTCTACCAGCAGGTTTCCAGCACGATGCATCAGCTGGAAGCGGCCGTCGCCGTCGACAAGGCCGCCATCGCCAAGGCGGAACTAGACCTAAGCCGCGTCGTGGTGCACTCGCCGGTCAACGGCCACGTCACCAATCTGCTGGCGCAACTCGGCGACTACGCCACGCCCGGCACCAAGCTGGTCTCGGTGGTCGACGCCGATTCATTCTGGATCGACGGCTATTTCGAGGAGACCGCGCTCGGCCGGATCCGCGACGGCGATCCGGCCACGGCCAGACTGATGGGCTACCGCGACCTCCTGCACGGCCATGTCGACGGCGTGGCGCGCGGCATCAACATCCCGAACGCGCAGCCGGACCTCGCCGGGCTCGCCTCGGTCAATCCGGTGTTCACCTGGGTGCGGCTGGCGTAGCGCGTGCCGGTCCGCATCCGCCTCGACGACGTGCCGAGCAGCGTGCGCCTGGTGGCGGGGATGACCGCCACGGTGCAGATCCACGCGCCGCCGGGTCGGTCTTCGCCGTAGCGCGAGACTTTGCGAAGGAATCGATGGCCGGGATGCGAGATCTCGCGCTCACAGGTCGCCGGCAGCTCGCCGACAAGACGCTATCGCCGACCCCGGACCTCGGCTACATTTCCAGCCACCGGGAACGCCTCGCGGAATCCGGCACCATTCTCGTGAACAGCATCACTGGCTTGCCGGCTGAGCGATCGATTCGCGCATTCGGACCGAGTGCCGCGCGCTTCCTGCAGTCCCCCGCAAAGGCCGCCGCAACCAGACCATGGAAATTGAACTTGCCCAATGCGAGTGAAGTCGTCGTCGCCATCCCGGATATCATTTCCAATTCCTATTTTCCCGCGATCGCCGCCGTCGAAATGGGGCATTTCCGCGAACAGGGCGTCAACGCATCGATCCGGCTGATGGCGCCGGTGGAGCAGTCCTATGCGGCCCTGCGTGACGGAGAGGTCCACTTCGTTGCGGGATCTTCCCATTCGATGCTGTCGGCGTTCCCGAATTGGCAAGGCGGCAAGCTTCTGTGTGCGCAATCGCAGGGGCTGTACTGGTTTCTGGTCATGCGCGCCGACCTCAACGCCAAAAAGGGGGACATCCATATCGTCAAGGGGAAGCGGATTGGCGCAGCACCCTGGGTGGGCATGGCGTTCAAATACCTGCTCTTCCATGCAGGCATCGATATGGAAAAGGACAACGTGGTGGTCCAGCCGGTCGCTTCGACGGTGGCCGCCAATGTCAATTTCGGGCTGGCGGCGGCCCAAGCCCTCGAGGCCGGCGAGATCGACGGCTTCTGGGCCAACGGCATCGGCGCCGAGATCGCGGTCCGCCGAGGCGTGGGCACGATCGTGCTCGACGTTCGCCGGGGAGACGGTCCGATCGGCTGCTTCAACTATACCATGGCTTCGATCGCCACGACCGACCGGCTGATCCGCGAGGCCCCCGAAACGGCGGCTGCGGCCGTCATCGCGATCTCGCGGGCTCAGTCCGCCCTGAAGGCCACCCCCGAAGTGGCGTTCTCCATCGCGGAGAAGTTCTTTCCGGCGGCGGAAGCGGCGATGATCGTGGACGTCGTGCGCCGCGACCTTCCTTTTTACGAAACCGCCATCACGCCGGTAGCGGTGGCCGGGATGAATCAATTCGCCCGTCACATGGGCCATCTGGCCGTGGACGTCGACTACGAGGATGTCGTGGCTCCCGGGTTCATGCATCTCTGGAGCTGATCGATCGCCGGGGGAAAGCCGCCGTTCTATCGGCGCGACCGAAACATCCGCGATATCGGTTCGAGCAGCGCCAGCAACCGTGCTTTCACCAGGTCCTTCAGCAGGGAGCCGGCCCGCAGCGACGTGTCGGACCCGACCCGGTCGCCGTGGCCGCTCAGCTCCGCCTCGATATTCCTGGAAAAGACATCGATAATCCGTTTGGTCAGATCCTCGACAATGCCGCTGCGGCCGAACTGCGCCAGCGGACCAGCGATCAGCGCGCGGATCTCCAGATCGACCTTGGTGGCCGCCCCTGCATCGAGCGCCGACAGCCTGTATTCGATCTCGCCGCTCGCGCGCGAACCCGCCCGCGCATCCTGACCGCCTCCCAGAATGACCCCGCTGCGGTTTTCGTCGTTGCGTTCGATTCTCGCCTCGCCGGAGAACGACGCCGCAATGGGTCCGAGTTTTGCGGTGAACTGTCCTCGCACATGGCCGTCCACGGGTGGCCCGCTCAGGCGGGCGCCGGGCAGACAGGCGGCGACGCGCTC
>JAQGJF010000868.1 GCA_028290765.1 Tardiphaga sp. | reverse complement strand
GGATCGCTCGAACGTCTCGACGGCGCCCAGGAAGCGCACCGCGTCCCGCGGGGTCCAGCGCAGCGGGTGGAATATTTCTCCGGAATCGACGATGGCCTTCAGCCAGCCGCAGCTTTCGCCGGCCTGCTGCAGCGGCTCCAGCAGTTTCAGCAGCTTCTGTTTGCTTCCGGCGTATTCGGCAAGTGCCTGGCCGAGCGGCAAATGGCGCAGCGTACCGTGCGCTGCCAGCGCCGAGGTGTAGGTCGCCATGAACGCAAAGGGGTAGTCCGCATCGCGGCGGTTTTCGGCGAGGTTGAAATGCACGCGCCCGACCAGACGCCAGCGGGCGTCGCGGTCCTTGAGAAAATCCTGCAGCGGCAGGCCGCTCTCGGCAAGCTCGATGTCGAGCGCCCGCTCCATCGACTGCCACAAGGTCGCCAGCACCTCGACGCGCAGATATTCGCCGCCCTGCATTGGCGGCGCCTGTTCGATCAGGGCGGCGAGTTCATCGGACGGCGGCGCCGCGATCTTTTGGCGTTTTCCTGCCGCGGCCGTCTCATCCTGCGCACACAGCCGCGCGACAAAGCGCATGGCGAAGCTGCGCCAGAACGCGAGCGCCGGCGGCACGTGGCTGCCCGCCTCGCCGACGCCCAGTTGCAGCAGGCCATGGCCGCCGTCCCGGTCGAAAGGCCCGGCGAGGCGGTCGGCGACGGCGGCATCGAGGACAAAATCCGCATCGAGATTTTCAAGGTGGAGCGCGCCATGCGGCGTCAGGACCGGAACGAGCGAATGCGGCATGAGCGGGGCGTGCGCCTACAGGAATTCATCGTTTCACGTTTATCACGATCGGTGAGATCTCGTCGCTGGAAATGCTGCAGAGTTGCGGTCTTGTCATTGCGAAACGAACGGTCCATGAATGCGATCCTGCGGTCGAACCTGCGAAACGGCGATTGCCGACCCACTGGATATCGTGAGCACCGCATCATGGACACCAAACCGCCCGTTCCGCGCGCGATCCTCGTCGGCATCCAACTCCCGGGTGTCGACGAAACAGCACATGACGCCAGTCTCGCGGAGCTGGGCCGCCTGGTGAAGACGCTCGGTTACGACGTCGTCGGCACGCTGTCGCAAAAGCGCGACGACATCGGCGGAGCCACCGTGCTCGGCAAGGGACGGCTCGAGGAACTCGCGGCGATCACCGGCGGCACCGGCGTCGTCGCATCGATGGCACCGGCCCGGAAGTCGAAGGCCCGCGAGCGCTTTGAAGATGCTGCCGACAAGAAACCGCACGTTCCCACGAGCGAGCCGGATCCGGGAGTGCCAAAGCCGGAATTCGTGATCGTCGATCACGACATCTCGCCGAGCCAGGCCCGCAACCTCGAGCGCGCGACCGGAGCGCAAGTCCTCGATCGGACCGGCGTGATCGTGGAGATTTTCCATCGTCATGCCCACAGCCGCGAGGCCAAGCTGCAGGTCGAGATCGCGCGGTTGAAATACGTCTCACCGCGGCTGCGGGAGTCGTCGGCGGGAGGCGACCGGCAGCAGGGTTCCGGGGCCGGCGAATCCGATCTCGAACTGGATCGCCGCAAGATCCGCGACCGGCTCGCCGAGTTGAAAGAGCAGCTGGAGGATATCCAGCGCGACAGCGACCAGCGCCGGTTCGGGCGGCGCGATCAGCTCCGGGTCGCACTGGTCGGCTATACCAACGCCGGCAAGTCGTCGCTGATGCGCGCCCTCACCGGGAGCGAGGTCCTGGTCGCGGACAAGCTGTTCGCGACGCTCGACACGACGGTCCGTGCCATGCAGCCCGCCGCGAAACCGGGCGTGCTGGTCTCGGACACGGTCGGCTTCATCAAGAAGCTGCCGCACGACCTCGTCGCGTCATTCCGATCGACGCTCGCCGAGGCGCTCGAAGCATCGCTGCTGCTGTTCGTGGTCGACGCCTCTGATCCGACCTACGAATCCCAGCTCGAGGTGAGCCGCAGCGTGCTGCGTGAGATCGGTGCGGATACCGTCCCGTCGCGTCTGCTGCTCAACAAAATCGATCGCGTGAGCGAACCGGAGCGCGAGGCCTTGCGCGAAAAACACCCCGACGCGATCCTGCTCTCGGCGAGGTTGCCCGAAGATGTCGCCGCGCTGCGCGAGAGCATCATCGCGTTTTTCGAGACATCGATGGTCGATGATCAACTGGTGTTGCCTTATGCGAAACAAGGCATGCTCAGCGACGTGTACGAGAACACGCGCGTGCTCTCCGAGGATTATGACACCACCGGCCGGGTCATGGCGGTACGCGGCCTGCCCGGCGCGATCGCGCGCCTGAAAAGAGCTCTCGCCGCTTCCTGAGGTCGATTGCGGCGGCAGATTCGAAGGCAAAGGGTTCGCTGCGATCAATCTCCCGCCGCGCTTGCGACCTTATTGACTATGGCATATTATGCCATAGTCAATAACACCGTTTCTTTAATAACGCAGTGAGGGTGTGCCGATGCCGACTCGCAACGTCGTGCTAACGAAACATCAAGAGGATATCATCGAAACTCTGGTCGGTTCTGGCCGCTACCAGAATGCGAGCGAGGTCCTTCGTGAGGGCTTGCGTCTGGTCGAGCAGCGCGAGGCCGAGGATGCTGCAAAGCTGGAAGGCTTACGGGAGGCCGCTGGCGTTGGCTTCGGCGCCCTCGATCGGAATCAATTCAGAGAGTTCGACAGTATCGACGATCTCCAAGCCTATCTGAATGGCCTTTCAGAAAAGGTCATTTCAGGCGCGGGCAATTGACAATCTGATGGACGAACCAGGGTGGCGTGTTCGCCTCAGCGCCATCGCAGAGCTCGACTTCGCCAACATTCTCAGCTGGACCACCGAGAGTTTCGGCGCGCGGCAGTCCCGCATCTACAAGGACACCCTCGTTCGAGCAATCGGCGACCTTGCGAATGGGCCCGATGTTGCGGGATCAAAGGCGCGCGACGAGATCATGCCGGGCTTGCGTACACTCCACGTTGCCCGGCATGGTCAGCCTGGACGCCACTTTATCCTCTATCGCGCGATCGAAGGCCGGATCATCGAAATCGGTCGCATCCTGCACGACCAGATGGATCTACAGCGTCACTTGCCATTTCCGAAGGACTAAGGCGGCGGATAACCGCTCCACAGCAGACCATTTGGATGCCTGCTTGTTGGATCGCCATACCGCCGGGGAAGCATTCGCGGAATGGCGCCATGCGGCGAAACCTGATCTCCAACGTAGTTTCCCGCGCCTGTTGCATCTAGACTGGCACCGAATAACCACAACACGTTTTCAGGGAGGGTTCTCGTGTCCAAGGCCAATCCGCTTCGCATCGGCGTTCTCGGCGCCGCCAATATCGCACGCGCCTTTACCGCGGGCTGCGCGGCATCGCCGGAAATCGAAGTCGCCGTCGTCGCCAGCCGCGACCTCGCCAAGGCGAAGGCCTTTGCCGAGGAAGTGAAGATTCCACGCGCGCTCGGGTCCTATGAGGCCCTGCTCGCGGACAAGGACATCGAGGCGGTCTATATCCCGCTGCCGAACTCCATGCATGCGCAATGGGCGATCAGGGCCGCGGAGGCCGGCAAGCATGTGCTGTGCGAAAAGCCGTTGGCGCTGGACGCCAAAGAAGCCCGCGCCATGTTCGAAGCGGCAGACAAGCACAAGGTCATCCTGCGCGAGGCCTATCCGTATATGGCTCAGCCGCAGACCGCGCAGTTGCGCGCCTGGCTCAAGGAGGAAGCGATCGGCCGGCTGCGCCTGATCCGCTCGACCTTCGGAATTCTCTTCACCGACCCATCCAACATTCGCCTGAGCCCGACGCTCGGCGGCGGCGCGCTCTACGATGCCGGCAGCTACGCCGTCAGCCTCATCCGCCTCGTCGCCGGCGCCAGGCCGATCCGCGTCCAGGCAGTGGCGCAGAACGACGCCAATGGCGTCGATCTGACGACGATGGCCAATCTCGAATTCGCCGACGGCCTTTTGGCGCACGCCAGTTGCAGCTTCGCCACCGCCTATCACCGCCACGCCTCGATTGCCGGCGACAAAGGCGTCATCGAGACCAATTATTTGAATCACCCGCCGGCGGGCGGCCCGGCGGTGCTGCAGATCCGCCGCGGCGTTCCGATGACGATCCCGTTCGAAGCGGCGCCGGTTCCCGACGGCAATGGATTTCGCCTCGAAGCCGAATCATTTGCCCGTCTGGTTCGTGGCGAGAGGAACGCGTGGTCCGGCGCGACGGCGCAGGAATCCATCGACATCGCATTGACGCTCGACGCGATAAGCGAAAGCGCCCGGTCGGGCGGCTGGGTGCAGGTGGGCGGCTGATCCGTTTGGTCGTGAAGTTGATCGCTACTCGCTCTGAATGCATCGATCCACAGACCGGGCACGAGGCCATGGCATGACCACGCTCACCGTTACCGCCAAATGGCAAATCACGCTACGCAAGGATCTGCTGAAACACCTGGGCGTCCATCCCGGCGAGAAAGTAACCGTGGACAAGCTTCCTGACGGTCGGATCGAAGTGAAAGCGGCTCGACCGACCGGAAAGATTTCGGATGCCTTCAACTTCCTGAAGAAAGAGGGTGGGCCGTCGTTGTCGATTGAGGAAATGAGCAGAATTAAAGCTCGGGGCTCGGCAGGCAAAAGGTGAATCTTACGGCCGATACCTACATGCTGGTATGGCCGACGACGACGAACAGCAACGCGGAGCAGGATGACTCTAAGTTAGGTTGGCGTCACCAGTTCCGTGATTGCGCGCCCGATGACAGGCGCCGCGAAGCAATCCTGCGCCACAGGAAAGAGACTAGATTGCTTCGTCGCTTCGCTCCTCGCAATGACGGAGCGAGCGGCGTATATCACTTCATTCCGCTACGCCGCGCCGTCCCGGATCGGCGGCAGGAACGCCAGCGCGGTGTCCCAGGGGAAGAAGATCCAGGTGTCCTGCGACACTTCGGTAATGAAAGTGTCGACCAGCGGCCGGCCCTTGGGCTTGGCATAGACGGTGGCGAAGTGCGCGTCGGGCAGCATGTCGCGCACCATCCGCCCGGTCTTGCCGGTGTCAACGAGGTCGTCGACGATCAGCAGGCCCTTGCCGGTGCCGCCGCCGAGCTTCATCGTGCTCTCCGAAACTCCCTTCAGGATCTGCAATTCGCCCTGCTTGGTGTGATCGTAGCTGGCGATGCAGACCGTATCGATGATTCGGACGCCGAGTTCGCGCGCGACGATCGCCGCCGGCACCAGCCCGCCGCGGGTGATGGCGATCACTGCATGAAACGGGCCGACTTCGTTGAGCCGCCAGGTCAGCGCCCGGCAGTCGCGATGGAACTGATCCCACGACACCGGGAAGGCCTTGCCCGCCCGCTCCTGCGCGCTCGGTTCCGGATTTTCTCCAGCCATGAATGTCTCCTAGATTTTGCGAATGACGAAAGTGCCTGTCGCGGTCGCGACGATCTTGTCGTTCTGCCACAGCTCGGCGCTGCCATGACAAGTTTCGCGCCCCCGCATCACGACGCGGCCGATGCCCTTCAGCGGCCCCAGCACCGCAGGCCGGTGAAACTGCACGTTGAGATTCACGGTCGGCGCGAACTGGCCGAGATCGAGCGTCGCCGACAACGCGGTGCCCATGGTATCGTCGAGCATCGCCGCGAGAAATCCGCCCTGCACGTTCCCAGCCGGATTGAGAAAAATATCAACCGCCTCGAATTTGGTCTCGATGGTGCCGCGCTCACCGTCGATCTCGACGAACTCCAGGCCCAACGTCTTGGCGCAGGGCGGCGGCGGCAACCGCCCATCAGTTATCTTCCAGAAGAACGAATTCTTGTCCAAAACCTGTCTCCCGTCGCAACGCCCGATGACCGCGCTTAGCGCGCGATGTTGAGTCCCGCCAGCATCTCCTTGACCGCGCCCATCGCGGCAGCCAGCTTTTCCGGATCACGCGAACGGACCACGAGGTTGGTGTTCGGTTTCTTGTCCTCGTCGGTGAACGGATAGCTGCCGATGATGGTGTCGGGATGGGCATTGGCGATGTCGCGCAGCGGACCGCCGATATCGCCTTCGCGCGCATTGGCGCGGACCGTGTCCGACAGCATCCGCACGCCTGATTTCAGCTTCGGCGCGACGATATCCATCATCGCCTGCATGATGGTAGGCACGCCGGCCATTACGATGACGTTGCCGATCCAGAACCCCGGCGCCAGAATGGTCGCGCTCTGGATCAGTTCGGCGCCGTCGGGGATCCGGGCCATGCGCAGCCGCGCCTCGTTCAATTCGCCCGGCCCCTGGAAGCGCTCGCGAAACCGCGCCACCACCTCGGGATGATGGTCGATCCCGACGCCGAATGCCTTGGCGATGCTGTCGGCGGTGATGTCGTCATGGGTCGGCCCGATGCCGCCGGTGGTGAACACGTAAGTGTAGCGGTGGCGCAGCGCGTCCAGCGCGGCGATGATGTCGGCCTCGTCGTCGGACACGACCCGGACTTCCTTGAGGTCGATCCCGATATTGGTGAGGTATTCGGCGATGAAGCCGATGTTCTTGTCCTTGGTGCGCCCGGACAAGATCTCGTCGCCGATCACCAGAATACCCGCAGTGACGATTTCACTCATGCTCTCTCCTCGTCCCAAGCGGGACGCTCGTCCCGCCAACGGACCCCTGGCCCGTCGGCGGGACACTGTCCTTGTCCATGCGACCATTGCCCAGCCAAGGCCTTGAAGTCACGCGGGAATGCTGCCGAAATAAGCACTGCCCAGCCGTTTTTTCAGGCAAGTTCGGCGGCCCCCCGACAAAATGCCCGTGCGCAATGCATATCGCGCTGGCCCGGCCCTTGCTACCATCCCTTTAAGTCATGCACTGTCCTGCATGGCCTTGAGAAACAGTCAGGATACATGGCAGTTGCGTTCGACGAAATGAACGGGTCCCAGGGCGATCTTCGCCCGGCCTATCACGAGCTCTCCCGCTGGCTGAAGGAGACGCCAGCCGAGGCTTTGGAATATCGCCGCCAGGAAGCGGAACTGCTGTTCCGCCGGATCGGCATCACCTTCGCCGTCTACGGCGACGCCGAAGCCCAGGAGCGGCTGATCCCCTTCGACGTCATCCCGCGGATCTTTTCCGGCAAGGAATGGACCCTGCTGGAAAAGGGCCTGAAGCAGCGGGTGCGCGCGCTGAACATGTTCCTGCGCGACATCTATCACGGCCGCGACATCCTGCGCGCCAACATCATTCCCGACGACCTGATCTTCCAGAACCCGGTGTTCCGGCCGGAGATGAACGGCCAGGACGTGCCGCACGACGTCTATGTCCATATCGCCGGCATCGACATCATAAGGACCGAGCCCGAGAACTTCTTTGTGCTGGAGGATAATGCGCGCACGCCGTCCGGCGTGTCCTACATGCTGGAAAACCGCGAAATCATGATGCGGCTGTTCCCGGACCTGTTCGCCCGGCACCGCGTCGCACCTGTGGAAAAGTATCCGGACGAGCTGCTCTCGGCGCTGCGCTCGGTGGCGCCGGTCAGCGCGTCGGCGGAGCCGACGGTCGCCCTGATGACCCCCGGGGTCTATAATTCCGCATTCTATGAGCACTCGTTCCTGGCCGACAAGCTCGGCGTCGAACTGGTCGAGGGCCGCGACCTCATCGTCAAGAACGATGAAGTGTTCATGCGCACCACCGAAGGCCTCAAGCGCGTCGATGTGATCTACCGCCGCGTTGATGACGATTTTCTCGATCCCCTCACCTTCCGCCCGGATTCCGCGCTCGGCGTGCCCGGGCTGATGTCGGCCTACATGGCCGGCAACGTCACTTTGGCCAACGCGGTCGGCACCGGCATCGCCGACGACAAGGAGGTCTACAGCTACATGCCGGAGATCGTGAAATTCTATCTCGGCGAGGAGCCGATCCTGAAGAACGTGCCGACCTGGCGCTGCCGCGAGCCCAAGGATCTGGCCTATGTGCTCGACAATTTGAGCGATCTGGTGGTGAAGGAAGTGCATGGCTCCGGCGGCTACGGCATGCTGATTGGACCTGCCGCGACCAAAGCGACGATCGAGGCCTTCCGCGACAAGCTCAAGCGCGAGCCCGAGGGTTTTATCGCCCAGCCGACGCTGGCGCTGTCGACCTGCCCGACCTGCACCGAAAAGGGTCTGGCGCCGCGCCACGTCGACCTGCGCCCGTTCGTGCTGACCGGTCGCGACCGCGT